>NZ_JAUF01000040.1:0-1040 GCF_000585455.1 Microbacterium sp. MRS-1 | reverse complement strand
GGCTCTTCGCAGTTGAGGGTGTAGTCGAGGGTCGGCGGCTGGTTCGCGGATAGACGTCGAGGTCTTCCAGGATGGAAGTTCTCACACTGCCCATCTGCCGGAAGACCTCGACTTGCACCACCCTACGTTCGCGACCCCTGACCTCACCACGTTCTGCCGTCTCGATGAGCTCGGCCTCGAAGCCATCGGCCAGTTGATCGAGCCCGACCGGGCGGTACTCGAGTGCCGCGTCGTTGACGATGACCCGTGGTGTCGGAAGTGTGGCGCCGAGGGCGTGCCGCGCGACACCGTGACGCGTCCGCTCGCGCACGAGCCGTTCGGTCACCGGCCCACGACGCTACTGGTGCGGGTGCGCCGCTACCGGTGCGGCCACTGCCGCCGCACCTGGCGGCAGGACACGACGAACGCGGCGGCGCCGCGGGCGAAGATCTCCCGCGGCGGGGTCGGGTGGGCGCTGAAGGCGATCGTGGTCGACCCCCTCACCGTCTCCCGCGCCGCGGCAGGCCTGGGGGTGTCGTGGCACACCGCGAACACCGCGATCCTCGCCGAGGGCAAGCGGCGGCTGATCGACGATCCGGCCAGGTTCGACGGCGTCACCACGATCGGCGTCGACGAGCACGTCTGGCGTCACACCCGGTTCGGTGACAAGTACGTGACCGTGATCATCGACCTCACGCCCGCCCGCAACAAGACAGGTCCCGCACGGCTGCTGGACATGGTCGAGGGTCGGTCGAAGGCGGTGTTCAAGCAGTGGCTCGCCGCCCGGCCCAAGGAGTGGTCGAAGCAGATCGAAGTGGTCGCGATGGATGGGTTCAGTGGGTTCAAGACCGCCGCGTCCGAGGAACTCCCCGACGCGGTCCCGGTGATGGATCCGTTCCATGTCGTCCGGCTCGCCGGTGACGCCCTGGACCGGACCCGGCAGAGGGTTCAGCAGGACACTCTCGGGCACCGCGGTCACGCCGGGGACCCGCTCTACGGGGTCCGCCGCACCCTCCACACCGGCGTGAGCTTCCTCACCGAGAAGCAGACTGCACGGCTGG
>NZ_JAUF01000039.1:0-20693 GCF_000585455.1 Microbacterium sp. MRS-1 | reverse complement strand
CCCGCCGCACGCCGGTGTCTCGGTGCGGATCCGGTGTCTCGGCGGGTGGTGGCGGTCCACCGAGAGAGGATGCCGACATGGCACTCGTCATGGGCGTCGACTCGTCGACGCAGTCCTGCAAGGTCGTCATCGTCGATGCGGAGACGGGAGCCGTGGTCCGTTCGGGGCGCGCGGCGCACCCCGACGGCACGAGCGTCGATCCCGAGGCGTGGTGGGTCGCGCTGCAGGAGGCGATCGCGGATGCCGGGGGCATCGCCGACGTCGCCGCCTGGGCGATCGGCGGGCAGCAGCACGGCATGGTCGCGCTCGATGCGCGCGGCGCGGTCGTGCGCGACGCGCTGCTGTGGAACGACACCCGCTCGGCGGGGGCGGCGGCGGATCTGATCACGCAGTTCGGCGCCGACGAGCTGGCGCGACGCACCGGACTCGTGCCCGTGGCCTCCTTCACCGTCACCAAGCTCCGGTGGCTGCGCGACTCCGAACCCGACCACGCCGCGGCCGTGGCCGCCGTCGCCTTGCCGCACGACTGGCTGACCTGGCGCCTGCGCGGGTTCGGGCCGGTGGCTGAGGGCACCGCGGCGTTCGACGAGCTGATCACCGACCGTTCCGACGCCTCCGGCACGGGCTACTGGAACCCCGCGACAGGCGCCTACGATCGCGATCTGCTCGTCGCCGCGCTCGGCCACGACGCCGCGCTGCCGCGGGTGCTCGGCCCTCTCGAGTCGGTCACGGATGCCGACGGCCGCCGCGTCGGCGCGGGCGCGGGCGACAACGCGGCGGCGGCGTTCGGGGTGGGCGCGACGGTCGGCGACGTCGTCGTCTCGATCGGGACCAGCGGCACCGTGTTCGCGGTCAGTGCGGAGCGCACGATCGACCCCACCGGCACCGTCGCGGGCTTCGCGGATGCCGACGGCCACTTCCTCCCGCTGGTGGCGACGCTCAACGCCGCACGCGTGCTGGACGTGACCGCCCGGCTGCTCGCCGTCGACCACGGGGAGCTCAGCCGGCTCGCGCTGGCCGCGGCATCCGGCGCCGGGGGGCTGTGCCTGCTGCCCTACTTCGAGGGGGAGCGCACTCCCAACCTGCCCGATGCGACCGCGGAGCTGACGGGGATGACGCTCGCCTCCACCACCCGCGAGAACCTCGCCCGCGCCGCCGTCGAGGGCATGCTGCGAGGACTCGCGGCCGGCCTGAATGCCATCCGCGGGCTCGGTGTGCCGATCGAACGGGCGCTGCTGGTCGGCGGCGGCGCGCAGTCCGAGGCGGTGCGGCGCATCGCCCCCGACGTCCTCGGCGTGCCGGTGGACGTGCCCGCGGCGGGCGAGTACGTCGCGCTCGGGGCCGCTCGCCAGGCGGCCCGCAACCTCGCCGCCTGACGGCATCCCGCACCGCCGGCGTCCTGCAGCCAGCGAGAAACCATCCCGGCCGCGAGACATCACGTCTGCACGTGTTTCTCGCTCCGAGGCTGGTTTCTCGCGGGGTGCCGCGGCGTATAGCAACTCCGCGCGCCCGCGTCCAGACCCACCGTCCCACACCCCGACGAGTGGGTCCGAGGCCTAGGCTGAACTCGTCACGGGATGGTCTCGTCACGGTTCGAGCGTGTGGCAACGGTGTCACCGAACGATGTCATCGCACAGGGAGTCGCACATGCAGGCATGGCCAGGATCCGCGTACCCGCTCGGGGCGACGTTCGACGGCAGTGGAACGAACTTCGCGCTGTTCAGCGAGGGTGCCGAGCGCGTCGAGCTGTGTCTGTTCGGCGACCGCGGCAAGGAGACGCGCATCGAGATGCGCGACGTCGATGCGTTCGTGTGGCACGTGTATCTGCCCACGGTGCAGCCGGGCCAGCGATACGGCTATCGCGTGCACGGGCCGAATGATCCCGCCAACGGGCATCGGTTCAACCCCAACAAGCTGCTGCTCGACCCCTACGCGAAGGCGGTCGAAGGGCAGGTCCACTGGGGGCAGTCGGTGTTCGGCTACGACTTCGGCGACCCCGACTCCCGCAACGACGAGGACTCGGCCGCGGCCATGATGAAGGGCGTCGTCGTCAACCCCTTCTTCGACTGGGCGGGCGACCGGCTGCCGAAGACCCCGTATGCCGAGACCGTCATCTACGAGGCCCACGTCAAGGGGCTGACGCAGCTGCATCCCGAGATCCCCGAGGAGATCCGCGGCACCTACAGCGCGATCGCGCATCCCGCCGTCATCGAGCACCTCAAGCACATCGGCGTGACCGCGATCGAGCTCATGCCGGTGCACCAGTTCGTCAACGACTCCACCCTGCAGGAGAAGGGTCTCAGCAACTACTGGGGCTACAACACGATCGCCTTCCTCGCGCCGCAGAACACCTACTCCTCGAGCGGTCAGCGCGGTCAGCAGGTGCAGGAGTTCAAGAGCATGGTGAAAGCCCTGCACGCCGCGGGCATCGAGGTCATCCTCGACGTGGTCTACAACCACACCGCGGAGGGCAACCACATGGGACCGACGTTGTCGATGCGCGGCATCGACAACGAGGCCTACTACCGGCTCGAAGCCGACGACAAGCGGTACTACACCGACTACACCGGCACCGGCAACAGCATGAACGTCGGCAACCCGCACACCCTCCAGCTGATCATGGACTCCCTGCGCTACTGGGTGCTGGAGATGCACGTCGACGGCTTCCGGTTCGATCTGGCGGCGACCCTCGCCCGCGAGTTCTACGAGGTCGATCGACTCGCGGCCTTCTTCGAGATCGTGCAGCAGGATCCGGTGATCTCGCAGGTCAAGCTCATCGCCGAACCCTGGGACATCGGCCCCGGTGGCTACCAAGTGGGCAACTTCCCGCCGCAGTGGACGGAGTGGAACGGCAAGTACCGCGACACCGTCCGCGACCTGTGGCGCGGCGAGCCGGCGACGCTGGGCGAGTTCGCGTCGCGGCTGACGGGCTCGGCAGACCTGTACGAGAACTCGGGGCGTCGACCGGTCGCCTCCATCAACTTCGTCACCGCGCACGACGGCTTCACGCTCCGCGACCTCGTCTCGTACAACGAGAAGCACAACGAGGCCAACGGTGAGGACAACAACGACGGCGAATCGCACAACCGCTCGTGGAACTGCGGTGTGGAAGGCCCCACCGACGACCAGGGCGTCCTGATGCTGCGCGCGCGCCAGCAGCGCAACTTCCTTGCCACGCTGCTGCTCAGCCAGGGCGTGCCGATGATCTCGCACGGCGATGAGCTGGGCCGCACGCAGCGCGGCAACAACAACGGGTACGCGCAGGACAACGACATCACCTGGATCGACTGGAACCACGTCGACCAGCCGCTCGTCGAGTTCACGGCCGCCCTCGCCCGGTTGCGCCGCGAGCATCCGACGTTCCGGCGCAGCCGCTTCTTCGACGGCCGGCCCGTCCGCCGCGAGGAGGGTGCGCCGCTGCCCGACATCGCGTGGCTGCGCCCCGACGGCACCGAGATGCAGCCCGAGGACTGGGAGTCCGGCTTCGGCCGCGCCGTCGGGGTGTTCCTCAACGGCGACGGCATCCGGGAGCGCGACCGCCGCGGCGAGCAGATCGTCGATCGCCACTTCTTCATCCTGTTCAACGCGGGTGATGAAGGGCTCTCGTTCACGATCCCCCGCGCGGAGTTCAGCCCGCAGTGGGAGATCGTCGTCGACACCACGGGCCAGCTCACCAACACCGAGCCGCGCCGCGGAGGCGAAGCCGTCGAGCTGGCGGGTCGCTCGCTCATCGTCCTGCGCGACTATCAGGAGCAGAAGCCCGACGTCGACCACTCCGTCGCCGCGTCGCTGGCGGCGCTGACGGTGCCGATCGACATCGTGCGCTCGCCGGCCCCGCAGCCCGAGCTGCCGCACTGCCCGTGGCCGACGACCCGCGCAGCGCGCCCGCCTCGACCTACCGCCTGCAGGTGCGCACGTCGTTCGACCTGGATGCCGCCGCCGCCGTCACCGGCTACCTGCACGATCTCGGCGTCGATTGGGCCTACCTGTCGCCGATCCTGCAGGCGGCCTCCGGCTCCGACCACGGCTACGACGTGGTGGACCCCACGCGGGTGGACGCCGACCGGGGCGGCCCGGGCGGGCTGTCGCGGTTCGTCGCCGCGGCACGGGACGCGGGTCTCGGCATCCTCGTGGACATCGTGCCGAACCATCAGGGCGTCGCCGATCCGACCGAGAACCCGTGGTGGTGGGACGTCCTGACCCACGGACGGGCGTCACGACACGCGCACGCGTTCGATATCGATTGGGAGCACGGCGCCGAGCGCGTCGTGCTGCCCGTGCTGGGTGGCACCCTCGACGAGGTGCTCGGTCGCGGCGAGATCGAGGTCGCACCCCCGGAGGGCGACGACGACGGTTTCGGCACGGTGCGCTACTACGACCTCGTGCTGCCGCTGGCGCCGGGCACCGCGCCGCTGCGCGCGACGACCGACCGCCTCGCGGTGCGCGACGTGCTGGAGCGCCAGCACTGGCGGGTGACGTCGTGGCGGCGGGATGCCGAGGAGCTGAACTACCGTCGCTTCTTCACGGTGACCTCGCTCGCGGGGGTGCGGGTCGAGCTGCCCGACGTGTTCGCGGCCTCGCACGGGGAGATCCTCCGCTGGGTGCGCGAGGGGCTCGTCGACGGTCTGCGCATCGACCATCCCGACGGCCTCGCCGACCCGGGCGGCTACCTCGACGCGCTCGCTGCGGCGGTCGCGGAGGCCCGCGGCGCCGCGTCGACCCCCGCCTTTCCCGTCTACGTCGAGAAGATCCTCGAGCCGGGCGAACAGCTGCCCGGCTGGTGGGCCACCGACGGCACCACGGGCTACGACGCCCTCGGCGAGATCGACCGGGTGCTCGTCGACCCGGCCGGCGCGCCGGCGCTGACCGCGCTCGACGAGCGCCTGCGCGGCGGGCCCGTGGACTGGCACGACATGATCGCCGGCACCAAGCGCGAGATCGCCGACACGTCGCAGGCCGCCGAGGTCGGTCGTCTCATCCGCTGCCTGCCCGACGCCGTGCGCGCCCACCTCGGCGACGACCGTGCCCGTGACGCGTTCGCCGAGCTGCTCGCCGCCTTCCCCGTCTACCGCGCGTACCTTCCGGCCGGCCGCGAGCTGCTGGCGGATGCCGTGGCCACGGCATCCGCGCGCCGGCCCGACCTCGCCGACGCCCTCGTCGTGCTGGCGGAGCTCGTCGCCGATGCGGATGCCGAGCTGTCGCGGCGCTTCATGCAGACCACCGGCCCGGTGACCGCCAAGGGCGTCGAGGATCGTGCGTTCTACCGGTACACGCGGCTGAGCTCGCTCACCGAGGTGGGCGGCGACCCGTCGTGGTTCGCGCTCGACGTCCCCGGGTTCCACGCGGCGTTCACGCGTCGCCAGGGGTCGTGGCCGCACGCCCTCACGGCGCTGACGACGCACGACACCAAGCGCTCCGAGGACGTGCGGGCGCGCCTGTCGGTGCTCGCGGAGATCCCCGACCGCTGGGCGGCGGCGCTGGACGCGCTGCGTGCGACGGCATCCACCGGGGACGGCCCCCTCGATGCGCTCCTGTGGCAGGCGGTGATCGGTGCATGGTCGGACGATCCGGCCCTCCCCGACCGGCTGCACGCGTACGCCGAGAAGGCCGCGCGTGAGGGCGACGTCGGCACGAGCTGGACCGATCCCGATGAGGCGTTCGAAGCGCGCGTCCACGGACTCGTCGACGCCGCGTTCGATGCCGCGCGGCCGACGGTCGAGGCGCTGGTCGCCGACGTCGTGGATGCCGGCCGCTCGAACTCACTGTCGGCGAAGCTGCTGCAGCTGGCCGGACCCGGCGTGCCGGACGTCTACCAGGGCACGGAGCTGTGGGACCTCTCGCTCGTCGACCCCGACAACCGGCGCCCCGTCGATGTCGCCGGGCGCCGCGCGCTGCTCGCACGGCTCGACGACGGATGGATGCCGTCGGTCGACGACACCGGCGCCGCCAAGCTCCTCGTCGTGTCGCGGACCCTGCGGCTGCGCCGTGCCCGGCCCGACCTGTTCACGCGGTACACGCCGCTGCCCGTCGTCGGCGCGGCATCCGCGCACGCCGTCGCGTTCGACCGGGGCGGTGCGATCGCGGTGGCGACGCGTCTGCCCGTCGGGCTCGCCGCGCGCGGCGGCTGGGGCGACACCGCGGTGCTGCTGCCCACGGGACGCTGGCGCGATGCGTTCACCGGACGCGAGCTCGCCGGCGGGGCCGCGCCCCTGGCCGTCGTTCTCGCCGACCTGCCGGTCGCGCTGCTGGTCGCGGCCGACTGACCGCTCGGCGCGGGCGGGGTCGGGGCGTTTCGACTCGCGGCTGCGCCGCTCGCTCAACGACCGGGATGCGCCGCCCTTTCCACCCCGGTCGTTGAGCGAGCGCAGCGAGTCGAAACGCGGTGCGTATGACGTTTCGTGACGATCGCTTACGTCACGTGACCGGCGGCTGGTCCCGCCGGGTGCAGCCGTGGTGGGGTGGATCATCCCGCTCACCGCAGCGCCGCCCGGCGCACACCAGGAGACCACCATGTCCCGACTCACCCGCACGACCCTCGTCGTGGCATCCACCCTCGCCGCGGTCGCCCTCCTCGCCGGTTGCGCCTCCGGCAGTGCCGCCCCCGCCGCCTCCGCCGGAGGCGAGCCGAAGACGGGCGGCACCCTCACCTACCTCGAGCCGCAGACCTGGACGACCCTGTACCCGCCGTCCGCGGGCTTCTACCCCAACGGCGGCATCGTCAACAACGTGACCGACCGGCTGCTCTACCAGAACCCCGAGACGCTCGAGCTCGAGCCGTGGATCGCCACCGACTACAAGGTCAACGACGACGCCACCGAGTACACGTTCGACCTGCGCACCGACGTCACCTACTCCGACGGCACCCCGCTGACCGCCGCCAACGTCGTGAAGAACATCGACCTCTACGGCAAGGGTGACAAGGCTCGGGCGCTTCCGGTGTCGGAGGCGATCAACAACTACGACCACGGCGAGGTGACCGGCGACCACACGGTGGTGTTCCACTTCACCGCGCCGTCGCCCGGCTTCGCGCAGGCCGTCTCGACCATCAACTCGGGCCTGCTGTCGGATGCGACCCTCGACCGCACGAGCGAGCAGTTCGGACCGGGCAACGCCACCAAGATCATCGGCAGCGGCCCGTTCGTCATCTCCGACGAGCAGATCGGCACGCAGACCAGCGTCACCGCGCGCAAGGACTACAACTGGGCGCCGCCGTCGCTGAGGCACCAGGGCGCCGCCTACCTCGCGGGCGTCAACTACGTCGTCGCGGCCGAGAACAGCGTGCGCGTCGGCACGGTCGTCGCAGGCCAAGCCGACATCGCCCGCAACATCCCCGCCCCCGACGAGGCGCAGTTCGCCGCTGGAGGCCTCTCGCTGCACGCCGCCGCGACCAACGGCGTGAACAACGGCCTGAGCTTCCGCTTCCGCGAGCCGCGTCTGGCGGACGTGCGCGTGCGTCAGGCGATCATCGCCGGCATCGATCGTCAGAAGATCGTCGACACCCTGTTCACGAAGAACTATCCGCTGGCCACCGGGGCGCTCGCTAAAACGGCGCTCGGCTACGTCGACACCTCCTCCTCCTACACCTACGATCCCGCCAAGGCCGCGTCGCTGCTGGATGCCGCGGGCTGGACCCTCGGATCCGACGGCATCCGTGCCAAGGACGGCCAGAAGCTGACGCTGAGCTTCAACGAGGCGCTGCCGCAGCCGCGCTCGAAGGAGGTCGTGACCCTCATCCAGGAGCAGCTGGGCAAGCTCGGCATCCAGGTGAACCTGTTCGCCGGCGACATGGCCGCGCAGACCAAGGCGTCGACCGACCAGAGCGTCATCCAGGTGTACCACTCCATGGTCGGCCGCGCGGACTTCGATGTGCTGAAGTCGCAGTACTTCTCGAAGAACCGCAACACGCTGCTCAACCTGAACCCGGCTGACGGCAGCATCGGCGACCCGCAACTCGACACGCTCCTGCAGGCGATCGCGTCCGAGCCCACGACGGCCGAGCGTCAGGCGGCATCCGCGGCGGCGCAGACCTACCTCGCCGAGAACGCGTACATCCTGCCGATCTTCGAGGAACCGCAGGTCTTCGGCCTGACGGCCAAGGTCCAGGGCTTCGAGACCGAGTCGGTCGGACGCCCGACCTTCTCCTCGACCTGGCTCGCGGGCTGAGTCGGGAGATCCGGGAATCCATGACGTACGTCCTTCGTCGTGTGGGCCAGGCGGTGCTCGTGCTCGCTCTGGCCTACACGGTGGCCTACCTGCTGCTGGCCGCGCTCCCCGGTGACGCCGTCATCGCCCGGTACGGGAGCCCCGAGCTGGGGCTCACCCCCGAGCAGATCGAGGCGATCCGCCAGTCGCTGGGTGCCGATCAGCCGCTCGTCGTCCAGTACGTCCGCTCGATCGCGGGCTTCCTGACGGGAGACTTCGGCTACTCGGTGGCCAGCGGTGCCGCCGTCTCCGATCTCATCGCGACGGCGCTGCCGCCCACGCTGACCCTCGCGGTGCTCGGTCTCGCATTGGCAGTGTTCCTCGCGGTCACGATCGCCTTCACCGCGACGTACGGTGCGGGTCGCGGGCTGCGCCGGGTGTTTCGCGGCATCCCGCCCCTGTTCGTCTCCCTGCCGGTGTTCTGGATCGGCATCATCCTGATCCAGGTGTTCTCCTTCCGCCTGGGTCTGGTCCCGGTGATCGGGGCGAACCCGGTGCAGGCACTGATCCTGCCGGTGATCACGCTGGCGATCCCGATCGCGGCCCCCCTCTCCCAGGTGCTGATGCGTTCGATCGACGAGGTCCGCGAGCAGCCGTTCGTGGCGGTGGTCCGTGCGCGCGGGTCCAGCACGCCATGGCTGCTGTGGCGAAACGTCGCCCGCAACGCGCTGCTGCCGACCCTCACGATGGCCGGCCTGCTGTTCGGCGAGCTGGTGGGCGGCGCGGTCGTGACCGAGACGGTCTTCGCGCGCGCCGGCATCGGTCAGCTGACGGCGCAGGCCGTCGCCAACCGCGACACCCCGGTGCTGCTCGCCGTCGTCGTGATCTCCACGGTCGCCTTCGTCGTCATCAACCTGATCGTCGACCTGCTGTATCCCGTGCTCGACGCGCGACTGCGCACCGCCGGCCGTGCCCGCGGGTCGGCCGCGGCACCGCGCGAAGAGGCCGCCGACCGTGCCGTCGACGAGCTCGTGGATGCCGAGGTCGGCGCCCCCGCCGCGGCCGCCGCCTCCCGAGGAGGGAACCGATGACCGCCCTGGCCACCACCGCCGGACTCGCCGGCGACACCGCACCCGGCCGCCCGGGCCCCGGCGCCCCCGCTCCCGACCGGCGCCTGCGCTGGCGGAGCCTCGTCTCGCGCGTCGGGTTCGTCCTGCCGGCGCTCGTGATCCTCGTCGCCCTGCTGTGGGCGCTCTTCCCGGGCCTGTTCACGGCCCAGAACCCCACAGAGACGGTCGCGCCCGCGCTGCAGGCGCCCAGCGCCGAGCACTGGTTCGGCACCGACGCCACCGGCCGCGATCTCTACGCCCGTGTCGTCTACAGCGCCTCGCAGTCGATCATCGGCGCGCTCGTCGCCGTGCTCGTCGGCCTCGTCGTGGGCACCGCCATCGGCCTCGCGGCCGGAGCGCTCGGCGGCGTCATCGACGAGGTGCTCATGCGTGTCGTCGATGTGCTCCTCGCGATCCCCGCACTGCTGCTGTCGCTGAGCGTCGTGATCCTGTTGGGCTTCGGCACCACGAGCGCCGCCGTCGCGGTCGGGGTCACCTCGATCGCGGTGTTCGCGCGCCTGGCGCGCTCGCGCGTCGTGAGCGTTCGGGTCACCGACTTCGTCGAGGCGGCCTACGGCTCGGGCGGCACGTTCTTCGGCGTGCTGTGGCGCCACATCCTGCCCAACTCGCTCACTCCGGTGATCGCGCTGGCGGCGCTGCAGTTCGGCTCGGCGATCCTGCAGATCTCGACCCTCGGCTTCCTCGGCTACGGCGCGCCGCCGCCCACGCCCGAGTGGGGCCTGCTGATCGCCGAGGGACGCAACTACGTCGCCACCGCCTGGTGGCTCACGGTGCTGCCCGGCCTGATCGTCGTGTTCGTCGTGCTGGCGACCAACCGCCTCAGCCAGGCCCTTCGAGGAGGGGATGCCGCATGAGCGCGCAGCCGCTGCTGTCCATCCGCGACCTCGCCGTGCAGTACCGCACGCGTCGCGGTGCCGTCGAGGCCGTCCGCGGGGTCTCGTTCGACGTCGAGGCGGGGTCGGTCACGGCTCTGGTGGGCGAGTCCGGTTCGGGCAAGACGACCGTCGCCCAGTCGGTCATCGGCCTGCTCGCCGCCAACGGCCGCGTCTCCGGCGGCAGCATCCGACTGTCCGAGCGCACCGACGGGCCGACCGAGCTCGTCGGTCTCGGCGAGCGCCACTGGCGGCATCTGCGCGGACGCTGCATCGCGCTGATCCCGCAGGATCCGGGCAACTCGCTCAACCCGGTGGCCACCATCGGCGGGAGCGTCGGCGAAGCCCTCCGCATCCACGGGTGGAAGGACCGCGCCAAGATCCAGGCGCGCGTCATCGACCTGCTCGAACGCGTCGGCATCGACGACCCCGAGGCTCGCGCACGTCAGTATCCGCACGAGCTGTCCGGGGGTATGCGCCAGCGGGTGCTGATCGCTGCGGCGCTCGCGCTGCAGCCCGAGCTGATCATCGCCGACGAGCCCACGAGCGCGCTCGATGTGACGGTGCAGCGGACCGTCCTGGACCTTCTCGACGAGCTGCGCGCCGAGACCGGCACCGGCATCCTCTTCATCACGCACGACCTCGCCGTCGCCGCAGACCGCTCCGACGCGCTCGTCGTGATGCAGGGTGGCCGCGTGCAGGAAGCGGGGCCCACGGCTGAGGTCCTGTCGGCGCCGACGTCGGACTACACCCGTACGCTCCTCGCCGACGCCCCCTCGCTCGCCCGCGTCGTCGAGCGCACGGCGCCGGATGCCGCCGCCCTCGCCGACACCCTGGTCGAGGTCTCCGGGCTCACGCAGGAGTTCCGCCGCGCGGGACGCTCGCCGCTGGTCGCCGTCGACGAGGTGTCGTTCACGGTCGCCCGCGGCACGACGCACGCCCTCGTCGGGGAGTCGGGCTCGGGCAAGACGACGACAGGGCGCTCGATCGCGGGCTTCAACAGCCCGACGCGCGGCACGATCCGTGTCGGCGGAACCGAGGTCACCGCGCTCGCCGGCGGACGGGCACGCCGCGCGTTCCACCGCACCACCCAGCTCGTCTACCAGAACCCGTACGCGTCGCTCGATCCACGCCAGAGCATCGCCGACATCCTCGCCGAGCCCCTGCGCAACTTCGGCATCGGCACCCGCGGCGACCGGGCCGACCGGGTGGCGCATCACCTCGAGCTCGTCGCCCTCGCGCCCGAGATCGCGTCGCGGCATCCGCGGGAGCTCTCCGGCGGGCAGCGCCAGCGCGTGGCCATCGCCCGTGCGCTGATCGTGGAGCCCGAGCTGGTCGTGCTCGACGAGGCCGTCTCGGCCCTCGACGTGACGGTCCAGGCGCAGATCCTGCGGCTGCTCGCCCGGCTGCAGAGCGAGCTGGGACTGACCTACGTGTTCATCTCGCACGACCTCGCCGTCGTCCGCCAGATCGCCGACACCGTCTCGGTGCTCCGCCGCGGCCGTCAGGTGGAGCACGGCGCGGCCGCCGCGGTCTTCGCCGATCCGCAGCACGCCTACACGCGAGAGCTCCTCGCCGCGATCCCGGGGGCGTCGCTGCGCACAGACTCCGCGTCGAGGGCTGCGGCCTTCACGTCCGCCGGCCCCGTCGTCCCCCGCAAGGAAGAGGTATCCGCATGAGCGGTCCCCGTCTCGGCTTCTTCAGCCGTGTGCTCGAAGAGGCCTCCGCCGCCGATCGCTACCGGTTCGCGCTCGAGCAGATCGCCCACGCGGAGCGCCACGGCTTCGCCTCGGCATGGCTCGCGCAGCACCACTTCGGCGAGCACGAGGGAGGACTGCCGTCGCCGTTCGTGCTGCTGGCCGCCGCGGCGGAACGCACGAGCCGTATCGCGCTGGCCACCGGCGTCGTCACGCTTCCGCTCGATGACCCCCTGCGCGTCGCCGAGGACGCCACCGTGCTCGATCAGCTCAGCGGCGGACGTGTGCAGCTGGGCCTCGCCACCGGCGGCACGCCCTCCTCGTTCGCGGCGTTCGGACGCGAGTCCGACCGTCGCCGCGAGATCTTCGCCGATCACCTGGACGTGCTCCTCGACGCGCTCGAGGGGCGCGGCATCCGAGGGACCGACTCGCGCATCTATCCCGCCGCCGGCGACCTGTCGTCCCGTATCTGGCAGGCGACGTTCTCGGTCGACGGGGGCCGCCGCGCGGGAGAGCGCGGCGACGGTCTGCTGCTCTCGCGCACCCAGCCCCGTACGCCGGAAGCTCCCGGCGCCCCCCTGCACGAGCTGCAGCTGCCGATCATCGAGGCCTACCGGGCCGCCCTGCCCGAGGGGGCGCCGGTCCGCGTGCTCGCGTCGCGAACCGCGCTCGTCGTCGACCCCGAGGACCGCACACGCGCTCTCGAACTCGCTGGTGACGGCCTCCGCCACCTCGCCCGCACGATGTTCGGCATCGACACCGACGGGGTCGCGCTCGACGAGCTCATCCGGATCACCGACACCCACGTGGGCACGGTCGACGAGGTCGTCGCCTCGCTGGCGGCCGACCGGACGCTGCCGGCCGCCAGCGACGTCTCGTTCCAGGTGCACTCGATCGCGGCGACCCATGAGCTGACCCTCCGCTCCCTCGAGCTGCTGGCCGGCGAGGTCGCCCCCCGCCTCGGCTTCGCCGTCGGAGCGGATGCCGCCGCCGCGCTCCACCACGCCCACCGCCCGCTCGCCCTCGCCGCCCCCTCGGAAGGACTCGCATGAGCACCCCCACCGCCGACATCATCGACCTGCTCGCCGGCATCGCCGCGAACGACCCGCTCGCCGCCGTACGCGACCAGCGTGCCCAGGCCCGCGAGAACGCGCAGCGCAGCTTCGAGGCGCTGCTCGAGCCGGCCGCGCCCGGCACGTTCGCGCTGGCGGAGCGTTACGCCGTCGCCTCGTTCGTCTCGCAGCTGCACGGCTTCGCCGAGGCGACGGCGTTCTACGGCGACCTTCTCGGCGACGAGGCGCCCGCGCTGATCGCCGTCGTCGCGGATGCCGCGACCGACGCCGCCGCGACCGGTCCGTTCGGCGCGTACCGCGAGCCGAACCTGCAGGACGAGTCGACCGACGGCGTGCGCTGGGCTGCGGATGCCGAGACAGCCGCAGCGCTGGGCCCGCGGCTGTCCGCCGGGTTGGCGCACACGCACCTGCTCGTCTTCCGTCCGCGCGAGGCGCGCGCCGAGGCGCTGCAGGCGCTCGTGGATGCCGGGTGGAGCCCCGACGACATCGTGTCGCTGTCGCAGCTCGTCGCCTTCCTGAGCTTCCAACTGCGGGTCGCCTGGGGGCTGCGCGTGCTGGCCGCGGCATCCGCGCCGCTCGCGACCTCCGCCGCGTCCGCCACCGTCTCCGAAGGAGCCTGACATGACCGACGTCGTCACCACCTACGCCGAGCTGGCTCGACCCGACGCGTTCACGCAGGAAGGCCTCGGCTGGGTGCCGTGGCTTCTTCCCGTGGCCGAGGACGAGCTGACCGACGCGCAGCGCGACGCGCTCATCGAGCCCGCGCGCGCGAAGATGCCGTACTTCCGGCTGCTCGCCCGCGACCCCGAGGCGCTGCGCGCCCGCACCCTCACCGACCTCGACATCTTCTACAACGTGTCGGGCGGCATCGGCCGCGCCGAACGCGAGCTCGCCGCCGCGGCGACCTCGCGCCACAACGGCTGCGTCTTCTGCGCGTCGGTGCATGCGGCCTCCGCCACGCGCGAGTCGGGCCGGCAGGCCGACGTGCAGCGCCTTCTCGACGAGGGTGTGGAGGCCGACCTCGGCGAGGAGACGTGGAACGCGGTGGTCGCGGCATCCGTGGCGCTCGCCGACACCCCGCTCGCGTTCGGCGACGCCGCCATCGCACGGCTGCGTGCGGCCGGTCTGGATGACGCCGAGATCGTCGACGTCATCGGCGGCGCGGCTTTCTTCAACTGGGCGAACCGGCTCATGCTGTCGCTCGGCGAGCCCGAAGTGCCCGCCCGCCGCCCGTCCGCCCGATAAACCGAGAACGAGGACACCATGAGCATCCCCACCCTTCTGGACCACGTCGTCATCGCCGGCCCCGACCTGGCCGCCTTGGTCGAGTGGTTCGCCGAGCGCACCGGCGTCGTCGCCGCACCCGGCGGCGCCCACCCGACCGGCACCGCCAACGCGCTCGTCGCGCTCACCGTCGACGGCCGTCGCGGCCCGCAGTACATCGAGCTGATCGGCCCGAACCCCGCGCGTTCCGAGCCGGAACTGCCGGAGACCTTCGGCATCTCGACCCTCACCGGGCCGAGTGTGCAGGCCTACGCGGTGCACCCGGCCGACATCGAGGCCACCGTCGCCACGGCGCGCGCCGGCGGCTACGACCCCGGCGATGTCAGCGACCTCTCGCGCCGCACGCCCGACGGAACGCTGCTGGAGTGGCGGCTCACCCGCGGCGAGAACCGTCGCCTCGACGTGCCGTTCCTCATCGACTGGGGCACCACGGCGCAGCCGGGGCTCAGCGACATCCCCACCATCGAGCTCGTCTCGCTCGAACGCACCGAGCCCGACCCGGCGCCGCTGCAGGAGATCCTCGCCGCGTTCGGCCTGGGCGACGGCGTCGCGGAGGTCGTGACGGGCGAGGAGCCGGGGTTCCGGATCACGCTGCGCCGCGCCGACGGCGAGCTCGTCGAGCTGTGAGCGCCGAGGCGGCGCCGTCGCCGGCCGCGGTTGACGCGGGCCTCGCGGCCGCCGTCGAGCGCCTGCGTCCCGAGCTCGCGCGGCTCGCGCGCGAGCTGTACGACCAGCCCGAGATCGGCTTCGAGGAGCATGCGTCCGTCGCGCGCATCGCGGCGCTGCTCGCCGCGCACGGTGTGGACGCCGAGGCGGGCGCGTTCGGCCTCGACACCGCCCTGCGGGCGACGGCGGGTCCACCGCTGGTCGCGGCATCCGTGCCGCACTTCGCGATCATCGCCGAGTACGACGCGTTGCCGGGCATCGGGCACGCGTGCGGCCACAACATCATCGCGGCCGTCGCGGTGGGGGCCTTCCTCGCGGCGGCGCCGGTGGTCGCCGACCTCGGTGGGCGGTTGTCGCTGATCGGCACGCCCGCCGAAGAGAACGGCGGCGGCAAGGAGCTCATCATTCGCGCCGGCGGTTTCGACGATGTGGATGCCGCCGGCATGGTGCACCCCTCGAGCGGATCGGGCACGAGCTCCGTGCTCGGACAGCGCACGACGGGTGTGCGCCGCGTGGCGGTGACGTTCCACGGGCGCGCGGCGCACGCGGCGGGAGCGCCGTGGCTCGGACGCAACGCGCTCGACGCGGTCGTCACCGCCTACCAGAGCGTGGCCCAGCTGCGTCAGCACATCCTGCCGAGCGACCGCCTGCACGGCATCATCACCGACGGAGGCGCCGCGCCGAACATCGTCCCCGAGCGGGCGTCGGCTCTTTTCTACGTGCGATCCGCCGAGGTCGGGCAGCTGCGTGAGCTCACCGATCGCGTCGTCGCCGTTCTCGAGGGAGCCGCGCTCGCCACGGGGACCCGCGCCGAGATCGACGTCGACCCGGTTCCGCCGTACCTGCCGCTGCAGACGAACACGGCGCTGACCGCGCGGTGGACCGAGGCCTTCGCCGCCCGCGGGCACGAGATCCCCGCACCGGCCGCCCCGCCGCAGGGCGGGCCGTCGACCGACATGGGAAACGTCAGCCGGCTCGTCCCGTCGATCCACCCGTCGCTCGGACTCGGCGGACCCGACGACGTGTTCCCGCACAACGCGGCCTTCGCCGAGCTCACCGTGCTCCCCGCGGCCGTCGACGCCCTGGTGGATGCCGCGGCGGCTCTCGCCGCCACGGCGGTCGCCTACACGACCGACCCACAGTTGCGCGCCGCGGCGGCCGCGGAGTTCGCGGCATCCGGCGCTCCCTCGCGCTGGGAGGACTGACGCGCGTCACCGCCCGCGGCGACCGCCACCACGAACTCCGCAGATCCTGACGAACTCCGCACGCAGACGCGGCATCCGGTGCGGAGTACGTCACATTATGCGGAGTTCGCGGCAGGATGCGAGCGCGTCGATTCCGTCGCACGGGGGATGCCGCGGCAGGAGGTCTTCGCTAGCGTCGAGTCATGGCCGAGTCGAGCGGGCAGCAGCAGAGCTATCTCGGGGTCGCCATCGCCTTCTTCGCGATCGCCGTCTCGATGGGGCTGACGATGCACAACTGGGCGGTCGCGCTGCCGTTCGGCGTGCTCGCCGTCGTCTTCTTCTTCCTCGGACGCCGCCCGACACCCGACGAACACGACGAGGGCAACTCCGACGGCACGTCGTAGGCCGTCCGCGTCAAGGGGTGCGGGGCACCCGTCCGTGACGGGCAGGATGGTCGCATGACGATTGAGGTGTGGGCGCCGCGTGCGGCGCGGGTGCGACTGCGTCTGGCCGGTCTCCCGGACGGCGCTGCGGACATCGAGATGACGCCGCGGGATGCCGGCTGGTGGACGACTCTCGCGACGCCCAACCCGGGCGAAGAGTACGGATTCGTGCTCGACGACGGCGACGTGCGCCCCGACCCGCGCTCGCGCCGCCAGCCGCGGGGGGTGCACGATCTGTCGGCGTGGGACGACGCGGCATCCTTCGTATGGAGCGATGCCGCCTGGACCGGACGGCAACTCGCCGGGGGGTTGATCTACGAGCTGCACGTCGGCACGTTCACCCGCGAGGGCACATTGGATGCCGCGATCGGCCGCCTGCCCCACCTGGTCGAGCTGGGTGTCACACACGTCGAGCTGCTGCCGGTCAACGGCTTCAACGGCACCCACAACTGGGGCTACGACGGCGTGCTCTGGTACACCGTGCAGGAGGACTACGGCGGCCCGGAGGCCTACCGACGCTTCGTCGACGCGGCTCACGGAGCGGGACTGGCGGTCGTGCAGGACGTCGTCTACAACCACCTCGGCCCCTCCGGGAACTACCTGCCCGAGTTCGGGCCGTACCTGCGCGACGGGCAGAGCACCACGTGGGGATCGAGCATCGACCTCGACCAGCGGGCGGTGCGCGACTACATCATCGACAATGCGCTGATGTGGCTCGGTGAGATGCACGTCGACGGCCTGCGGCTCGACGCCGTGCACGCGCTGCACGAGTCCGCATCGAGCCCGGTGCACATCCTGCAGGAGATCGCCGAGCGGGTCGACGCGCTGTCGGCGCACGTCGGCCGTCCGCTGAGCCTCATCGCGGAGAGCGATCTGAACGATCCGATCATGATCCTGCCGCGCGAGGCCGGCGGGTACGGGCTGACCGCGCAGTGGGCGGACGACTGGCACCACGCCGTGCACGTCGCCCTCACCCGGGAGACCGACGGGTACTACGCCGACTTCGCCGATCCGCAGGCACTGCCCAAGACCTGGACGGGCGGCTTCTACCACGACGGCACGTTCTCGTCCTTCCGGGGTCGCGACTGGGGCGCGCCCCTTCCTGCGGCGGTACCCTCGTGGCGCCTCGTCACGTTCGCGCAGGACCACGACCAGATCGGCAACCGCGCGGCCGGTGACCGGCTCAGCCAGTCGCTGACGCCGGCACGCCTGGAGGTCGCGGCGGTGCTCACGATGACGGCGCCCGGCACTCCGATGCTGTTCATGGGGGAGGAGTGGGGGGCCTGCACGCCATGGCAGTTCTTCACCTCGCACCCCGAACCCGAGCTCGCCGCCGCGACCCGCGAGGGACGCAAGGCCGAGTTCGCGCGAATGGGGTGGGACGAGTCGCTCGTGCCCGACCCGAACGATCCGGCGACGTTCGAGCGGTCGAAGCTGGACTGGTCCGAACTCGACCAGTCGGCGCACGCGCGCCTGCTGTCGCTGTACCGGGCACTCGCGCGACTGCGGCGGGATCATGCCGAGCTGACCGACCCCGACCAGCGAGGGCACGCGGCCGAGAGCGTCGGCGACGGACGATGGATCCTTCACCGCGACACCGCGTCGGTGTACGTGAACCTCTCGCCCGAGCCGTGGACCGTCGATCTCACGGATCGTGAGGTGTGGCTCGCGACGACGACGGCGCACGAGCATCTCGTGGATGCCGGGCCCCTCGTGCTCTCGGCCGACTCCGCCGCTGTCGTCGGTGCGCGTGGCGGCGACGGCCTGGTACCGACCCGCGGTCACGCCGTGTACACGCCCGCGGACTGAGCGCCCGCTCGGGTGCGTGGGCGGCGCGCCGGCGAGCTGAATCGGTGTCGCGTTCTGCGGCATGCGCGGGGGCGAGGCCGCTGGTCGCGCCACCTGTTTTCGGCAGGTGCGGAAAGTGTGGCGCGTTCCGCGGTGTTCGCGGGGTGAGGCCGCGGTGTGCGCCACCGATTCGGTGGGCGCCAGAACACCCGCGGGGCCCGAGCGCCGGGGCGCGCGCCGGTGGGGCGCGTGTCAAGGGTCTGGTGCGCGGCGGCATCCGTTCATACCGTGGGTCGCATGGATGACTCCCATCCGACCGGAACTGACCTCGCCCGCCAGATCGTGGTCATCTCCACCGTGGTCTTCATGATCATCGCCGCGATGGTGGGGACGGGCCTGTTCGGCGGCACCAATGTGCGCGAGCTGCAGGGCGGCGCGCTGGATGCCGATGCCACCGTGCTCGCGCCGGCGACACCGGCCTTCTCGATCTGGTCGCTCGTCTACGTGCTGATGATCGCGTACACGATCTGGCAGGCGCTGCCGGGGCAGCGCGCGCGGGAGCGTCAGCGCCGTGCCGGCTGGTGGATCGCCGTCACCGCCGTGCTGAACGGCGCCTGGCTCTTGACGGCGCAGTTCCTCACGCTGGCGCTGACGGTCCTTGCGATCGTCGTGCTTCTGGCGGCGCTCGGCGCCACGTTGCGTGTCCTCGTCCAGACGCCGGCCGAGACGTGGAGCGATCGCCTGTTCATGGACGCGACCGTCGGCATCCACCTCGGCTGGGTGAGCCTGGCCACCGTCGCGAACATCACGGCCTGGCTGTCCGCCGAGGTCGTCGCGCCGATGGATGCCGACCGTCAGCAGCTCTGGGGGGTCATCGTGCTCGTGGTCGTCGCACTCGTGGGCATCGCGATCGCGTTCGGCACCGGCGGGCGCATCGCTCCCGCTCTCGCGATGTCGTGGGGACTCGTGTGGATCGGTGTCGCGCGCACCACCGGTGAACCGCACGCGCCCGCCGTCGCCACGGCCGCCGTCATCGTCGCGGCGGTCATCCTGATCTCCGCCGTGGTCGCGACGCTGCGGCGTCGGGTGGTGGCCGGGTCGATCGGCGACTGAACGACGCCGCGCGGACCCGCCCGCTCAGAAGGTCTGCGAGAAGGCGCGGAGGATCCGCATCGGCTCGGTGAGAGACGCGGCGAGCACGCGGGCGGCGATGCGGTCGTAGTCCGGGGCCGCGAAGTAGCCGTCGTCGCGGTACACGGCCATGCGTTCCGTGAATGCCCGGCCGGTGGGTTCGGGGTGGAACTGGGTCGCGTAGAGCGTGTCGCCGAGGCGATAGGCCTGCACGGGGCAGGCGTCGTTGGTCGCCAGCAGGACGGCCCCCTCGGGCAGACGGCCGGTGCCCTCCTTGTGCGCCGTCAGCGCCGCGAAGCTCGATGCGAGTCCTCCGAAGAGTCGATCCTGCTGGGCCTGCGCCGTCAGGGTGACCTTCGTGGGTCCCGTGTCTTCGGGGTACGCGCGGGTCACCTCCCCGCCCAGCGCGCGTGTCGCGACGCCGATGCCGTAGCACGTGAACAGTGCGGCGGTCTCGCCGGATGCCGCGGCGTGCGCCAGCTGGGCGAGATCGCCCTCCAGGCGCCGTTGTGCGTCGGTCTTGGCCGACTCGGGATCGGTCACGTTGAAGGGGCTGCCGCCCACGACCGCACCCCGCCAGCGCCGGGCGGCGTCGGTGGGCCACGGATCGCGCACGAGGTCCCAGCGTTCCAGCTCGTTCTCGTCCAGGCGCATCGCCTGGCGGAACGATTCGTACTCAGCGGCTGCCGCGCCCTGCTGCGGCCGTGCGCACACGTAGACGAGCGGAGACATGTCGAGAGTCTAGGCGGGCATGCTCCGACGGGGCAGGTGTGTGACGCCGCTCACCGCGACGAGTTGGCGGTTCGCCCCCGCACGATGCCGATGAAGGTCTCCACGAACGCACCGGACGCGGCGTCGGATGCCGTCGCCGGGGCCGCCGGCCACGCCAGGGCGATGCTCGAGGTGGGCCCGTCGGCGAGCGGGCGATGCGCGGCATCCTTCCGGTGGTGCAGGCGCGCCAACGACATCGGGACGATCACGACCCCGACACCCGACGCCGCGATCGCGATCGCGTCGGCGACGGATTCCGGCGGGGCGAAGCGGGGCATCTCGCCGCCCGCCACCTCGAGCTCCAGGGGAGGATGCTGCGGCGCGATGATCACCTCTCCGACCAGGTCGGCGAGGGTCAGCTCGTCGGCGGCCGTGAGATGGGAGTCGGCCGCGCAGACGACGACGGGCACCTCGTCGTAGAGAGGGATCAGGTGCAGGTCGGTGCGGTCTAGCTGTACTTCCCCGTGACGTTGTGAACGCGGGCTGAGGGGGTCTGGCCTCCGATCCCGGTG
>NZ_JAUF01000038.1:0-6883 GCF_000585455.1 Microbacterium sp. MRS-1 | reverse complement strand
CCCGCCGATGGAGAGGAAGTACTGATGACCCTCGTCACCGAAGCGCCCACCGTCGCGGAGGACACCGGCATCCAGTCGTACCTCGTCACCTTCATCATCCGCCGTTTCGACCCGGAGACCGACAGCGAGCCGCGCCGGGTCGACTACGACGTCGAGATGTACCCGACCGACCGCGTGCTCGACGCGCTGCACAAGATCAAGTGGGAGGTCGACGGCTCGCTCACCTTCCGTCGCTCGTGCGCCCACGGCATCTGCGGCTCCGACGCGATGCGCATCAACGGCCGCAACCGCCTCGCTTGCAAGACGCTGATCAAGGACCTCGACATCTCGAAGCCGATCTACGTGGAGGCCATCAAGGGCTTGCCTCTGGAGAAGGACCTCGTCGTCGACATGGAGCCGTTCTTCGCGTCGTACCGCGAGGTGCAGCCGTTCCTCATCGCCAACAGCAAGCCCGAGGCCGGCAAGGAGCGCATCCAGTCGATCGTCGACCGCGAGATCTTCGACGACACCACCAAGTGCATCCTGTGCGCCGCGTGCACCTCGTCGTGCCCGGTGTTCTGGACCGACGGCCAGTACTTCGGCCCCGCCGCGATCGTCAACGCGCACCGGTTCATCTTCGACTCGCGCGATGACGCGGCGACCACGCGCCTGGACATCCTCAACGACAAGGAAGGCGTGTGGCGCTGCCGCACGACCTTCAACTGCACCGAGGCATGCCCCCGCGGCATCGAGGTCACCAAGGCGATCGCCGAGGTCAAGCAGGCCGTCATGCGCGGCGGTCGCTGAGTCCGCCGGCCACCGACCAGCAGAGCGGATGCCGGGACCGTAACGGCCCCGGCATCCGCTCTCGCTACGCTGATCTGGTGACGGATTCGTCAGAACGCGCGGATGCCGCGTGGCGTGCGCGCTGGGAGCAGTCGCCCCTGCGGGAGCGCCTGGACGAGCCGATCGAGCGCGCGACGGAGATCACGCGCAAGACGCTCGGGTGGTTCCCGATCCGCGTATGGCGTCATTTCCTGCGCGCCAACGGGTTCCTGCTCGCCGCGGCCATCAGCTACCAGTCCCTGTTCGCGATCTTCGCCGTGATCTACTTCGGCTTCGCGATCGTGGGCATCTGGCTCGGGGGCAGCACTCAGGCCATCGCCGGACTCATCCATATCCTCAACCTCTACATCCCGGGCCTCATCGGGCGCGAGGATGGCCAGGGGCTGGTGAGCGAAGCCGACGTCGCCCAGATCGCGCAGGAGTCGGCGAGTGTGCTCGCTGTCACGGGTGCCGTGGCGTTCATCGCCGCGCTGTGGACGGCGATCGGCTTCGTCACGTTCACCCGGCGCGCCGTGCGCGACATCTTCGGGTTGCCGTTCGACACCCGCAGTTACGTGCTGTTGAAGGCCAGGGACTTCTTCGCGGCCGCCCTGTTCGGACTGGCGCTGGTGATCGGCGCGATCCTCGCCAGCGTCGCTGCGGGTGCGATCGAGCTGCTGTTCCAGCTGTTCCCGTGGCCGGACTACTCGGACTGGGTGTGGGTGACGGGCCGCATCGCCTCGGGGGCGGTCGCCTTCGCGATCAACACCGCTGCCATCGGGGCGCTGATCCGCTTCCTCACCGGAACCTCGTTACGGTGGCGGCTGATCCTCCCCGGCGCCGCACTCGGCGGCGCCGCGATGGTGGTCCTCCAGTACGGGGCTGGAATCCTCCTCTCCTACTCCCCCTCCAACCCGCTGCTGGCGACGTTCTCGGTCTTCGTCGGGTTCCTGCTCTGGTTTCGTTTGGTGGGCATCGTGATCCTCGTCGCGGCGTCATGGGTCGCCCTCACGGCGCAGGACGCGGACGTGCCCATCGAGCAGTTGTCGGCGGACGAGCAGCGGCGTCGCGAGCACGCCGCATTGCTGATCGCCGCGCGGGTGCGCGTGCGCGACGCCCATCTCGCGCGCGCCGAAGCACCCTGGTGGCGGCGTTGGCACGAGACGCGTGAGCTCCGGCGCGCCGAAGACGACCTCGCGCGGGTCGAGGCCGACGCTCCCTCGCCCCCGCGCGGCCTCCTCGGCTGAGGGCCGCGGAGGCGCGTCGCGTGTCGGCGGCGCTCGTTAGGGTTGACGGGTGCCCCGAAACCTGCGCGTCGCCTCCGTCAATGTCAACGGCATCCGTGCCGCCGCCCGGAAGGGCATGCTCCCGTGGCTCGAGACGGCCGACGTCGACGTGCTGACTCTGCAGGAGGTGCGCGGAGAGGCGACGCACCTCGCCGACGCTCTGCCCGGGTGGCACATCGTCAACGACGAAGCGCTGGCGAAGGGTCGCGCCGGTGTCGCGATCGCGGCTCGCGAGCCGATCGACATCTGGCGCATCGAACTCGGCGACGACACCCTCGATTCCCGCGGACGTTGGGTCGAAGCCGACATCGACGTCGCCGGCGAGAAGGTGACGATCGTCAGCGCGTATGTCCACACCGGCGAAGCCGACACCGAGAAGCAGGTGGCCAAATACGCGTTCCTCGACGCGATGGAATCCCGGATGCCGAAGCTCGGCGAGTTGGCCCTCATCACGGGCGACCTCAACGTGGGTCACCGCGAACTCGACATCCGCAATTGGCGGGGCAACGTCAAGAAGGCGGGCTTCCTGCCCCGCGAGCGCGCGTACTTCGACCGCTTCACGGGCCCCGAAGGCGAACAGGTCGTCGGCACGGACGGCACCACCGGCACGGGGCTCGGCTGGGTCGACGTGGGACGCCGGTGGGCGGGTGAGGTCGACGGCCCCTACTCGTGGTGGTCGAACCGCGGCAAGGCGTTCGACACCGATACGGGCTGGCGCATCGACTACCACCTCGCCTCGTTTGCACTCGCGGAACGCGTGGTCGACTATCGCGTCGTGCGTGCGCCCTCCTGGGACACGCGGTGGAGCGATCACGCTCCCGTGGTCGCCGACTACGCGTTCTGAACTGTCCGGCGGAGCTGTCGGCCCCGGCGGGCGGCGGGACCCCGGCATCCGTTCTCTAGACTGGGACGATGACCAGGCCCCGCCTCTACTCCGGAATGCAGCCCTCCGCCGACTCCCTCCAGATCGGCAACTACATCGGGGCCCTGCTGCAGTGGCGTGACCTGCAGGAGGAGTACCAGGCGTTCTTCTCCGTCGTCGATCTGCACGCTCTGACCCAGCCGAACGATCCGGCGGAGCTGCGGGAGAAGACCCGGCGCACGGCGGCGCAGTACATCGCCGCCGGCATCGAACCGTCGAAGTCGACGCTGTACGTGCAGTCGCACGTGCGCGCCCACGCCGAGCTCGCCTGGGTGCTCTCGACCATCACCGGATTCGGTGAGGCGAACCGCATGACGCAGTTCAAGGACAAGTCGGCGCGGTACGGCGCCGACCAGACGAACGTCGGTCTGTTCACGTACCCGGTGCTGATGGCCGCTGACATCCTGCTCTATCAGACCGACATCGTCCCGGTCGGCGACGATCAGAAGCAGCACGTCGAACTCACCCGCGACCTCGCAGAGCGCTTCAACTCCCGCTACGGCCAGACCTTCCGCATGCCCATGCCGGTGATCCAGCAGGAAACGGCCCGCATCTACGACCTGCAGAACCCCACCGCCAAGATGAGCAAGTCGGCCGAGTCGGATGCCGGGGTGCTGTGGATGCTGGATGACCCGGCCGTGTCGGCGAAGAAGATCATGCGTGCCGTCACCGACAGCGAGGGCGTGGTCCGCTACGACAAGGAGAACAAGCCCGGCGTCTCCAACCTGCTGGTGATCTATGCGGCCCTCACCGGACGCCAGATCCCCTCGATCGAGGACGAGTACGCGGGTCGCGGCTACGGCGACTTCAAGAAGGGGCTCGCAGAGGTGGTCGTGAACGAGTTCGGGCCCGTCCGCGCGCGGGCACTCGAGCTGCTCGATGATCCCGCCGAACTCGACCGCGTGCTCGCCGCCAACGCCGACCGCGCCGCCGAGGTCGCGGATGCGACCCTCGCCGACGTGTACGCGAAGGTCGGACTCCTCCGCCGCCGCTGACAACCGTCGCGGGTTGCGGTTGCCGCGAGGCTTGCCCACGGTCCCGTACTCAGTCTGCATGGTGGTCGAGCTTTCCGAGACTGCGATGTTCCGCGCACGTCACGCTCGCAACAATCGTCGCAGACTGAATATGGCGACCCGGGCTGCACCGTCCACGCCGCGATCCCGTCCAGCCCGCATCGCACGACGCTCCTGCGCGTCCGACGCCGCCGGTGTTCCGTATTCAGTCTCTGATGCATCCGCCGGGCGTTGCACCCGGCGGATGTCTGCGAGGTGCGAGAGTGCGACGAGGCGGCAGACTGAATACCGACCGCGCGGCGAGACCGCCCCGCGCACCCGAACGGTCGGAGCGGCTGGGGCGCCGCGCGGTGGAAGCGGTCAGCCGCGACGATTGGCGAAGATCAGACCGCGCAGCGCACTGGCGACGTCCTCGAACCGGTACAGGATGTCCTCCGCCGTCAGCCTGAGCACGGTGAATCCGAGCGCCGCGAGCGCGCGGTCGCGTTGGTAGTCGACACGCTGCTGATTCCAGTCGCTGTGGAACTGCTTGCTGTCGCACTCGATGATCAGCCATCCGTTCACCAGCAGATCCACACGACCGACGCCGTCGATGCTGACCTGCAGATCGACGTCACAGCCCCACCGGCGAAGCAGGAGCCGCACGAGTGTCTCCGTTCCCGCTTCCGCACGGCTGTCGATGAAGGGCCGGATAGCCCTGAAACGCGCCGGGACCGCGCCGAAGACCTGGTCGAGCTGATCGACCGCGACTATGCCGAGGTGGATGGCACTATCCAACGTCGCCACCGCGAACCGCGCCTCCTGACAGCGGATCGCGTGCGACAGAGCATCCACGATGTCGACCGCACCCGATGTCGGCGGTTCGGTCAAGGCGTGCCAGTGCAGGACCAGGTCGCGGCGCTGCGCCGCCGGGCCCAAGGCACCGCCCCCGACGACCGGACGCATACGGCTGTCGCCGCGCTCCATATGGACGTGAAGTCTGGTCGAGTCGGCAACGAACACGCCACACTCGGACAAGAGCGAGAGACAGCCCAGCCGACCCCCGACGTGCGCGGCTTTGCGCAGCGCCTCCGGCGCGTCTCCGCGGACGTAGTGTCCCTTCCTTGCGCGGACGAGCTGACCGCTGTCGAGGCTCGCGCGGATCGCGCGGCTCGTCATCCCTGTCGCGCGCAACTCGGCCCGCGTCCACACATCGAACATCGCGCCAGCCTTGTCATAGCACGGTCGGAAAGCAGCCGCCCCTGACAATCAGTGGACAGTCCGCGGCGGGCAGCAGGTGGGGAGGATGTCTGCGCGTTCTGGCGGTGACGGATGCCGCAATAGGGGCGTTCCGTATTCAGTCTCCGCCGCCGGGTCGCACTCGAGCGACCGCAACAACTCGCGGCGCGTGCGGAGGTGACATCCCTCCGAGACTGAATACGGATCGCGAGAGCCGTCGTCGGGGTCGGCGCGAGCCGCTGCGGGCGCGGGCCGTCCCCGTACCCGTACACGCCCGGGCAGGCGGGCAGGAGACCGCGCGCGGGCGGATAGGCTCGCGGCATGCAACCGGTGACCCTGCGGACGGCGCGACTCGAGCTCTCGCTGCCGACCGAGAACGACGTCGACGCGATTTACGCCGCCTGCCAGGACGAGCTGATCCAGCGCTTCACGACGGTGCCGTCGCCGTACGAGCGCGCGCACGCCGAGGGGTTCGTCGACAAAGTCGCGGGCTGGTGGGATGCCGAGACGGAGGCGACCTGGGCGCTGCGCCACGACGGCATGCTCGCCGGCATGATGGGCCTGCATCGCCTCGGCCAGGGATCCGGCGAACTGGGCTACTGGATGACGCCCGCCGCGCGCGGTCGGGGACTGGTCGTGGAGGCGGCGCAGAGGGTGATCGACTGGGGCTTTTCTTCGGACGGACTGGGATTGCAACGGATCGAGTGGCGCGCCGTGGTCGACAATCCCGCATCGCACCGCGTCGCGCAGCGACTCGGATTCCGCTACGAGGGCCGGGTACGCTCCGCTCTCGTCAACGGAGCCGGCGTGCGCGCCGACGGCCTCATCGCGGGCTTGCTCGCCGACGATGAGCGCGCCCCACAGGTGTGGCCCGCCGCCGGCTGACCCCTGACGCGGTGTCGGGGCGCAGTGGCAGGATGAGGCCATGCCCGAGATGCCGGAGGTGCAAGGTCTCGTCGACTTCCTCGCCGAGCGCGCGACGGGACGCACCATCACGAAGGTGACGGTCGCCCACATCGCGGCGCTCAAGACCTACGACCCGCCCATCGACGGCCTCGTCGGGGGCCGCATCAGTGAAGCCCGGCGCCACGGCAAGTTCGTCGACCTGGCGACGGATGCCGGCATCCATCTCATCTTCCATCTCGCCAAGGCCGGTTGGCTGCGCTGGTACGAGACGGTTCCCGACACGGTGATCCGACCGGGCAAGACGCCGATCGCGCTGCGCGTGCGCCTCGGCGACGGCGCCGGATTCGACCTGACCGAGGCCGGCACCAAGAAATCGCTCGCCGTCTACGTCGCTCGCGACCCACAAGATGTCCCCGGTATCGCCCGCCTCGGTCCCGACCCGCTCGCGGAGGAGTTCACGCGGGATGCACTCGCCGGCCTTCTGGCCGGTCGGCGCACCCAGATCAAGGGCGTGCTGCGCGACCAGTCGATCGTCGCCGGCATCGGCAACGCGTACTCTGACGAGATCCTGCACGCCGCGCGCATGTCGCCCTACGCCCTGGCGGCCGGTCTTGCCGACGACGAGGTCGACCGGCTCTACGACGCGATGCGCACGACCCTGACGGATGCCGTCGCCACGGCGTCCGGCAAGCCGCCCGCCGATCTGAAGGACGCGAAGCGCCGTGGCATGGCGG
>NZ_JAUF01000037.1:0-65007 GCF_000585455.1 Microbacterium sp. MRS-1 | reverse complement strand
CATGAACACGACCGTCGCACTGGCGGCGTGACTACAACCTGTCACCTATCCGTGCAGCAGTCCCCTCGTCGCTGTCGAAGCCCCGCTTGCGATACACGGAATCGACCAGCTCATCCAGCTCCTGATGCGCGAGCCGCAGGTCGTCGGGCATCAGGTCGGGGTCGTACAACGTCATGAGCGACAGCTCGGAGTGGTACTCGCGAACGTCCAGCACGCGGAGCGCTACATCTTCGATCTCTCTCCGCAAAGCGTCAGTCAAGCGAGGAACTGGAAGGTTGTTGTAGACGATCGTGTTGGAGTAGCGGAAGCCAGTGCGGAACCTGCCGGCGACAGCTCTCACCCACACCATGTGCATACGAGATGTAAGGAGGGCGAACACCCACGGATCTGCATCGTAAACGGCAAAGGCGAGATTGGAGATGACGGTTCCCCCGTCGAGGTACCCAACTGGAATGTAGTCTCGACGCTCCGTTGTCACCGCCGGCACGATTATCGAGTTCGTCGGCTTGTAGCTGATCTGCACAAACCGATAGGGCTTGGTCGCAAAGCTTCTCGTGCTCGGCGCATCGCTTTCCGCACGCACCTGAGCGACGCGTTCAAGCCTCGCTTGGATTTGAGGGACCCGGCGTGCGGTCAAGAAGTCCTTCTCCTCGATCCACAGACAGTAACGCTTGACTCCATTTGTGAACTCGGTTGTCCCCACATACTCCTTGATGAAGGGCAGCGCATCCGGGGACGCTTCAGTAAGCGCATCCCGCTCCTCGGCCGTGAGCGACAAGCCACCACCGTCGCGCGGCATCGAGCCAAACACCATAGGAGGGAGTTGGGACGCCAGTGGCGTCTTTCGACGCTCAATGAGGATAGAAGGACCACTCGCCAGGTACCCGTTGATATTGTCTGCTTCGGTGACGAGGCCCCCAGAGTAGATGTGCTTGGGGTTCCGGTTGGCCTGCCGGAGGCCAATAACTGCCACCGTCACGCCGGCGCTACCCTTCGCATTGTTCGACCACTCGAAAGACGTGTGAGCGAAGCCAATTTCGATGCCCTTCGCGAAGATCATCGGAAACATGAGACCGACATGCTCACCCTGCGCGACGGAGTTGGTTGTCACGAATGCCAGCTCTGCACGGGTCCCCTCGATGTAGTCCGAACCCTTGACGAACCAGAGAGCGATGTAGTCGAGGTTCTTCGAGAAGGGCCGCGACCCGAATACGTACTTGTAGTCTTCCTTCTGCTCCGGCTTCTGTCGCTTTGCGCCCGCGTAGGGTGGATTCCCGATGAGATAGATCTCTTCGCCGCCTTCGTTTGGACATACCGTGTTCCAGTCGGTCCGCGCCGCGTTGCCCTGTTTGATCTGCCCCGTCTCCTTGAGCGGGATGAGCGGGATGTTGAGCCTGAATTTCTCGAAGAACTCACGGTTCATCTGATGCTTCGCGATCCAGAGCGAAAGGATCGCGACCTCGACCGCGAAGTCGTCGATCTCGATGCCGAAGAAGTTCTCAATGTTGATCTTCGACTCGGCATAGAGGGTCTGGTGCCGCAAGTCGAGCTCCGTCAACCGCTCGAGGATGGCGTGCTCAAGCTTGCGCAGTTCCTTGTACGCGATGACGAGAAAATTGCCAGAGCCGCAGGCGGGATCGAACACCTTGATCTGCGCGATGCGCTTGAGCAGCCCCTCAAGCTTCGGCACGCTGTCGAAGGCGGCGTCAAACTGCTCCTTGAGCCCGTCGAGGAACAGCGGCTCGATGGTCTTGAGGATGTTCGGAACCGACGTGTAGTGCTGCCCGAGATCAGAACGTTGGCCGGGCGTGACGACGGCCTGAAACATCGAGCCGAAGATGTCGGGGTTGATCTCGTTCCAGAGCAGCCGTCCGCTCTCCAGTAGCAGGTCGCGCGCCTTCTTGTTGAAGGTCGGCACCGTGTGATGCTCCTCGACAGTGAACAGGCGCCCGTTGACGTAGGGGAAGCCTGCAAGGTGCGTCGGCTTGCCGGCGGCATCCTTGGTGTCGAGCGCCGTGAAGAGGTCGGTCAGGAAGAGGCTGACATCCGAGCCATCGGGCTGGGTGAGCGTGCCGACCGCCTCTGTGAATTGCCCTTCCCCGAAGATGCCGGTGTCCTCCGCGAAGAAGCAGAACAGCAGGCGGGTGAAGAACACGTTCAGAGCATGGCGGCCGAGCGTCGTGGTATTGAACTCGGGATTGATCGCCAACAGCTCGTCGAACAACCGTGCCATGCGCTCGGCGGCCTTGACGTCGGCATGGGCCTCGGAGACATACTGTGCCTTCTCCATGCCCGCCCAGGGCAAGAAGAAGGTGAAGTGCTTGTCGATGTCTGAGATCGTGATGGCGAGCGAGTCGTTCGTCTTCGTGTCGAAGGCCAGCAACTCGGAGTAGTCCGTGACGATGACGAATCGGGTGCTGTAGCGCACGACCGTCGGTGCGCTGCGAAGCTCGTCGATCACTACCAGCGGATCCTCGGTCGTCTCCTTGAAGTAGACGACATTCTTCTGCGCGACCTCCGTGGCCGGATCAGCGGCGACGTTGAGCGAGCCATTGCGCAGCCGGGTGATGTTGCTCGACGAGCGTCCGTAGGCTGCGAGCAGCTCGAAAATGAACTCTCGATCGTAGCTACTGCGTCCGCCGAGCGGACGGACTCGCTCCTCGACGGACTTCAGGTTGAGCCTCATGCCACGCCGCCATCGTCCCCGGCGCGCCCGCTTCTGACCCATTCATCGACTTCGGAAGCCTGGAACTTCCACAGCCGTCCGACCCTGTGAGCTGGGAGATGCTTTTCCGCTATCCAGAGGTAGACGGTGTCCTTGGTCACCCCGAGATGGGAGGATATCTCTTCGGCGGACAGCCATGCTTCGGACATCGTCGGCTCCCTAACCCGTTCTCACCTGATATGACCGATCCTAGCCAGATCCGTCAGTGCCAATACGAGGGAGCCATCAAACGTCGTCTAGATCGATCCCGAAGCGATCAGCGACGTCTGCGAGCGGCACCTCGCGCATCCCGGCGCGTTCACGCACAACGCTCTCGACCTCGCGATCGTCGATCGACTCGATCAAGTCCTCGACTACGCGATCCAGATCACCTTCACCCAACGCGGCGAGCCGTGCGATCTCGGCTGCGGCGTCGGCGAGCGAGTAGAGACGCACCCAGGGATGCTCACCGTGACGCGCGACCACGACCGACTCCCGCGTATGGGAGTGGCCGTCGCCTGCGATGAGCCAATGCTCCTCGCCCTCCGCGGTGATGAAGAAGTCGACCACGCACTCACCGCACGGCATCTTGTAGACGCCGGGCTCGGATGGCGCAGTCTCCCTGGCGCGCTCGATCATCCCCCTGATGATGCGTTCCCATTCCTCTGACTGGCCTTCGACGCCCATGGCAACCTCCCGATTTCGAACCGAGTAGTTTCGCATCCGACGACGGAGATGTCCACGCCGTTATCGAGCCCCGTCGAATCCGATGAGAGCGCGAGGTGCGCGTGGACGAAGGTTTCGGGCCCCGGAGAGTCAACTATCTGGCCGAAAGATCCGGCGCGGAGGCTGGCAGCAGATCGCCGAGGTCAACACTGAGCACCTGCGCAATCGCGAGGATTGTCATCAACCTCGGATTGGCGGGCGTGCCCGGCCTCGACTCCCCTTTCTCGAGCTTCTGGTATGTGTACCTGCTCAGGTTCGCCTCGTAGGCAACGCGATCCTGACTGTAGCCGCGAGCCACACGCTGACGCTGAATGTTCGTTCCGATGGCCCGAGCGTAGGCATCCCACTCCGGGCTCGAGGACGACGCGCTACGCACCTTCTCAGGTTCACGGCGAGGCTTGCTCCGTATGGCCTAATCGGTATGGCAATCTGCGATCATGACGCGTGAACTGGCGGAGCACCCAGCCTTCGGCACCCTCACGCCAGATCCGTTCCTCGATGCTCTACTCAATCTTCTTGCCGAACCCAATGGCTCGTCTCTCGCGGCGCACGCCTACGAGACGACGCGAGACTGGTGGGATGAGCATGCACAGGGACCAACCTGTGATGAACTCCTGGCCGCGATGTTCGCGCCCGATGACTGGCGCGAGGTCATTGACGACCCGTCACGCCCGCTCCCCGAGCGTCAGCACCAGCTCGCGCTTGTCCGCCAATGGCTCATCGTGTCGTGGGCGCGCGCCGGCGCCATCAGTGTCGTGTTCGGGCATGACACGGTAATCCGACCGGGCTTCTCCGTCGACGTCAGCTGAGCCACTCGAGTCGCGTGACGGCGCGGGTAGCGGAAGGTCGAGGTCGTCGGGCAGCAAGCGCGCTCGATTCAGGATGGAGTTGCGCGGCGCTCCCCAGGATGGTGGCGCGTCCCAACTGGTCGGCATGCGCACTGTATCGAGGTGACGCAGAAGGCACGCCCTGTTGGACCGAGCCGAAGCGAGGAGCGCCTTATCGAGGCCGCAACTGATGGTCTTCACCCCGTACGCCTTCTTGGCTCCGTAGGCTGCCATGACGGCATCTTGGCTTCGCTCTACGACCAGCCGCGAGATGTCCCGCAGGTGCCGACCGCCCGTTCCTCCCAGCACACCTGCCACAGCCGCTTGCATGATCTCGACCTGATCCCGCGACTTGTATCGCGGGCTCAGCAGGTATCTCAGATACTCCGGATCGATGAGGATGCCGGTGAGCGCGACCGCCTCGGGGTAGACGCACAGCAGAGCGTCTTCGTACGCCCCTTCAAGCGAGACGCCGAACTCGTTGGCGCGTAGTTGCGCGCGCTCTGCGGCGTCGGGCGAGTCCCGAAGCGCCGCAAGGAGAAGCCTCACCGCGAGTTGCAGTTCCCCGGTGTGGAGGGCGATGCCGTGGAACCAGAGCTTTCCGCTCATCCATCGCTCTGCTCGACCGAACTCCGAGTACCTGGCCACGTCGATGTCACGTCCGGAGAGATGCCAGCGGCGATGATGTAGACAGACTGCGCCCCCGCGTCTCCGAGTTGTGGTCGGCGTTCCCGCTGAGCATCGCAGACACTCGGAGCGCGGCGTCTGGAGTTGAGAGCACCGCCGGCACCTGCCCGGACGCCACCCGTAGTGGCTACACCTCACGAACATGCAGTGCGTCCTCGCGTGCTTCTCGAAGTGACCCGCTGCGAGCCCTCCGAGCGCCTCGACGAGCCTCGGAACCTTCTCGACGTCGGGATTCGTCTCCGGCAGCTTGCCGAGGTCTCGGATGTGAAGCCGCAGATCGCGAAAGGTTAGACCGTTGGCGGGCGCAAGTCGCCCGACATAGCCGACGACGGTCTCTCCGGAGAGCGGTCGGACGGAGACAGGAAGCGCGACAGGCCGGGTCATTCACCGGGTCCCTCGTCGAGTTGGCGCCGTGCACGACGGCGTCGCTCGTCATCCATCGCGGCGCGCAATCGACTGAAGTTGAGGCGCTCCGATTCCGACTCCATGGCCTCGATCACGGCCAGCTCGATAATGCCTGCCACTTCGCCTACCCGGCCGTGGCTGGCTTCCCAGAGCAACTCGGCGTCGTCGACGATGGAGCCCGTCTTCTGCGAAACCAACTTTGCGTTGGCCTCCAGATCCTCGAGCAGCGCGCACCATCGATCGCGATTGCGCTGATTGTTCAACTGGTGTGCGTCGAGGTCCATGATCCTGAACCGAGTCGCCACCTGGGCCGCCCAGCCTCCGTCGAGAAGTCCTGTGTCTTCGACATTGGCGCCGACATAGACGAACGTCGCCTGGCACTTCTCGGAAAGCTGCTTAAGGTAGTTCGTCGCATCCGATGCGCCCTGCCGGTCCTGGTTCAGGTTGTGGATCTCATCGATGATGATGAGCTCCGTGCCGCACCGCTCGACGACATCTGCCAGGCCGTTGAGCAGTTCCGGGGCCGTCGTCCGTGGCCGTGTCGGCCGGCCGAGGAAGTGGTGGAACTCTACGAGCAGCGACTTCGGAGTGCAGTCCGATGGTGTCGACACGTAGATCACTGGGATCACACTCCGTTGGCCACGCGGGTTGCCGCGGACTCGGCGCTGAATCTCGAACTCCTTCGCAAGGCGGGTGACGGTCGTCGACTTCCCCGCGTTGGGGACACCGTTGATGATGAGGCCGAACTTGCCGCCGCGCTTGCGAGCGTTCGCCACCATCCGCAGTCGAAGCTCGTCCCTGATCGCCTTGACCTCCGCGGTGAGAGAGATGCGACCGTTCGCCATGAAGTCGAGACGTCGAAGGCAGTACGTAGTTCGCTCGTCTTCGGTGAGCGCGTCAAGGGCTTTGCGAGTCATGACCTCTGGCTCGATGAGTTGCTCGCCCACGAAGTCGGACCATCCCTCCTTCGTCTGCCAGTTTGGCTTCTTGAGCGACCCGACACTCAGATCAACCATCGATCCGCCCTCGCGTTTCTTCTGTTTGGCTGCTGAATCCGCCCGACTCCGCCCAAAGGCCCTCATCATCGCCGGCCTCGAGGAAGCCGTTGCCGCCGGTGCGCCTGAACCGCTTGCCCCTGGACTCGGCCTGGTCAGTGGCGTCATCGTCGGTCGGCGGCTCTACGTGTGGACTCGACAGCGCCATCGGATCGGACATCGCGGCACGCGCTCGCGCGTCTGCCCGTTCGGCGTGCGGATCACCAAACCGACCGCGGCGGATGCCCTCCTTGAGGGCAGCGGAGACCCGTCGCGAGTCAACGCCCTGCGTTCCGTCGCTTGACCGGAGCTGGCGATGCACTTCATCCCGAAAGGGCATCTCGGCATCCCCCGATTTCCACAGAAGCGGAATGAACTCCTCGCCGTACTCGAGCCAGACCGTATAGAGGTTGAACGGGTCGCGACGAATGGTCCACTTCCGACCGGCGGCATTCGGGGTCACGGCAACGATGTCACGCAAGCGTCGCGAGGAGTATCGACGCCGGCCGATGTTGACGCCGTAGTCCTGGATCGTCCGATCCTCGCGTGGGAGCAGACCGATGTACTCCTCGCGTCCGAATGGGACAGGCAGGTCAGGAGTGATCTGCCGCAGCAGGGTGACGGTCTCCATGGGCGTAAGCGCGCGACTCGGACGCAGCGGGTCACGCAGCCCATCATGGGGACGGTGCATCCAGTGGACAGCGATCCAGTCATCGAGCAACTCCTGAGCTTGCAGGAGCGTCGGAGGTGGATGCGGTGCGTCGCCCTTTCCCCGGTGCTCGACGCTTCGGCCCACGTGACTGCGAAGGTACTGCGCGAACTGTTCGGCTACCGAACCGAAGTTCGCCTCGACATGCGGCTTTCCCGTGGGTGTGTACGGGTTGCACTCGATGATCGAGATCCCCAACCGCTCGCAGGCCTCGGTGAATGCCGTCGATGTGAAGATCTTGCCGTGGTCGACAGTGATGTTCTCTGGGAAGATCACCGGCACCATCGATCGATAGCGATCGAGCTCCTCCTGACTGATCCCGTGCGGATCGGCCCACGCCGCTGACACCAGCTCCCGCGTCTCGCGCGCGCCTTGGGGTCGTCGCTCGTATGGCGTGAGTGCGCGGGCGAGCAGGGTCACGAGGTCGACGGACTTCGTCCCGCCGGCTCGGAGCACCGCCGCCATCGGTGTGCGACTTCGGATCTCGAGCAGGATGGTCATCTCCGGGCGCTCGACCCCGTTTCGCGTCGTCACGCGCCCGTTGTCCAGCGTGATCTCCGCGTCGAACTTGGTCGTGTCGATCTGGGTGTGTTCTCCGAGGCGCGGCGACTCGTGCTGCTGAAACTCGCGTTGCGGGCGGTTGGCCAGGGAGGCGCGCGTCTTGGCGGACCGCGTTAGATGCTTCGCTCGAGGCATCTCGCTGACGATGCGGTCGAAGGTGCGCTCACTCGGAATGGCGAACGGCGGATTATCTCCGTACCGGTCAGCGATGGCGTACAGGATGTCGTCGATGACCCGCCCGCGCGTGCCGGTGGATTGCTTGTCGGCGTCGCGGCACACAGCGGCGACGATCTCGAGGAGAAGAGGGTCGCGCGCCTTCGCCTCTCTCCCCCTGTACCGCTTGTCAATGAGACCCAGCGCACCGAAGTCCCGGTAAGCCTGCAGCTTTCGCCAGACGGTGCGCGGATCGACAGAGCCGCCCGGCGTCAGTTGGCCGACGCTACGCACGATCTCGGCGATGATTCGGCTCGTCTCATCTGCGTCTCTTCGCGCTGACCTCAGGTACTGATCGAGCCGGGTCACGTGCGGTAGCCACAGTTGGATCTTGGCCTGTTGGGGCAAGGGCAACGCTTTCAGCGACTGCGGATCGAACGTGCGCACCTGACGAACTTCTCGTTGAGGCCACTCGACCGATGGGTCCCGCTGCAACTCGTTGATGAGGACCACGCGAACGTACCCCTCGTCAACAGCGCGCAGACGAGCCGACGCAGCGTCGTACGCGATCAGTTCAAACACCACTCCGTCCCAGACCAGACGGTCTCCAAGTCCCAGATTCATCCCCATCCCCTCCCTGTGCACACTGCAACGGATTCGAACTCGAGACGGCGCCCGAGATCCACCTCGAGCGCTCCATGCCAGATCGCCGTGAGGAGCAAGCCACGCGCGGGGCTGCTGGTTCCGTCGAAGCGCGACGCCCAGTCGCGGAGCGTGCGCGCCTCTCCTCGGCGGGCGGTGAGCATCTCCGCGACCGGCGCAGGGCATGCCCAGCGCGAGTGGCGGTAGCCGGAGAGAAGACGAAGGTTCCAATCCTCAACCTTCGTGAGATCCGCAAACAGGCGGTAGTCCATCTCGAGCGAGGCGGCCCACGCCGCCGTGATCGCGAAGAGTTCGGCGTCTCGCGCTTTGATTCGTCGGCGGGGACGAACGTCGACGATGAGCCGCGAGCCGTCCGACCTGCGGATGAGGAAGTCTGGGAAGTGCGCCATGCCCAAGCTGCCCCAGCGAAGCTTGAATGGCTGCGTGGCAATGTCGACCACGGCGGGATCGCGATCGAGAACCGACAGCGCCGTCTTCTCGTACAGCGACTCGAACCAATGGTGGCGTCCCGTCGTCGCCGACCAGTACACGCCGGAGTAGTTCTCCCGCCCCGGGTACGCCTTGGATATCCGGATCGGAGAGATGCGCGACAACTCGAGTTCGCAAACTTGATCGGGCCCGATATCGCACACCCGGCCGCCGTACTTCACCTCGACAGTCGCAGCTGCGAGTTCCGTAGCGGTGTGCTCGGATGGCGTGAAGGTTGTCAGGATCACCGTGCGAGGTCTCTCGTGGTCGAGGATCGTGAGCCTGACAGTGCGTACTTCGGGTACGTGCTCGGCGCCAAGCTACGTCGGCGGGCGGCTGGAGCGTTGCGCGACGCGCCGAACAACTGACAGATTCAATGGCGCGGATGACACGTGGTTGGCGCTACTGACAACTCACTTGGCGCTACTGACAACTTGCGTGGCGTCGGACAGCCGCGGCAAACGCCAGCACCTTTCGACTTTCGTATGAAGTCACGAAAAGGTAACGGAAACCCCTTGTGGCCGTTATCTGGCCGTTATAGAGTGCTCGCACGGTAGTTGTTTTGCTGTGGCAGCTACCGGCATGTGATTGCAGGACACTCTTGGTGCAAGGGACAAGGGCCGGTCGGAAGCCTCTCCGACCGGCCCTTACTCTTGCGCCGATTCCTCCCCAGACGGGGGCATCCGAGGTTTGTCCACAATGCGCCGTTGACCAGGTCTTATCCCGCTCTGATGTCGGAGGTCGAGGGCAGAATTGAGTCATGGCCACCACCGAGTCCCCCACCGCACGCGAGGAGCGCGCGGTCGTCGGCGACATCGTCGAGGCCCTCGTCGACAGGCGTCGACGCATCGCGTCGCTGCAGGCCGAGGAGGCGGTGCTGCTGCATGCGGCGCAGCAGCATGCACTCTCGCAGCGCAACGCCGCCTGCGCCGATAACGATGCTCCGGACGACATCACGATCCGGTCGATCGCCGCCGAGATCGGCGCGGCGACACGGCAGTCCGATCGCACGATCCAGTCGCGGATGGATGAGGCCTCGACCCTCGTGACGCGCTTTCCCGCGACGCTCGATGCGCTCACGAGCGGACGGATCAGCCGCGCGCACGCGGCGGTGATCGCGGATGCCGGGGCCCGCCTGACCGACGACGACGCCCGCGCCGCCTATGAGACGGCGGTCCTGCCGGTGGCCGAACGCGAGACGGTCGGAAGACTGCGTCCCGTCGCCCGACGCCTCGCCGACGCCCTTCATCCGACGCCGATCGGTGAGCGCCACCACGACGCCCGCCGCCAGCGCCGTGTCTGGATCCACGACGGCGAGGACGGTATGGCCGAGCTCGGACTCACCGGCCCAGCCCCTCTCGTTCACGGCGTCTACGACCGCTTGACACAGCTCGCACGCGCCGTCCTCGACGCACCTCGCCCCGCAGTAGCGGACGAGGACACGATCATGGCGACCGCGGATGCCGCCTCCGCGAAGGCTCCCGACACGCGACGCGTGGATGAGGTTCGCGTCGACGTCGCACTCGATCTCCTGCTCTGCGGACACGCCACCGCCGAAGCGAGCAGCGAGAGCATCGCCGCGGCCGATGCGATCCGTGCCCGCATCCAGGTCACGATTCCCGCGATGAGTCTCCTCGGCGCCGCGGATGCGGCGGCCGACCTGACCGGATACGGCCCGATCGACCCCGACCTCGCGCGGCAACTCGCGGGCACCGCCGCCGGGTGGGATCGGTTGTTCACCAGCCCGACGACGGGGGCCGTCCTCGCGATCGACCGCTACCGCCCGTCTCGCGACCAACTGCGCATGCTCCGCGCCCGCGACGAGCACTGCCGCTTCCCCGGATGCCGCCAGCCGCTCCCCCGCTGCGACGTCGACCACACCGTCGCACGCGAACACGACGGCCCGACCGCGGTGACCAACCTGGCGCACCTGTGCCGACGACATCACACCCTGAAACACCATTCCGCCTGGCGGGTCCGCCAACGAGCGGACGGCACCCTCGAATGGACCAGCCCCACCGGGCGCGTGCACGATGACCGCCCCGCGCGCACGCTCGTGTTCGAACCACCACCGTTCTGAATCACAACGGGGAGGACCCCATCCCCGTGATGGAATGTCACCATGCCCGACGACGCCATCTCCCTGACCATCGACGGCACTCCCGACCTTCCGAGCGCGATCCTGCAGGCGCTGTATCGGATCACGGGCCGTTCGACGATCGAGCTGCGCCGCAGCATCCAGCAGGGCGAGCCGCTCTTGATCGCCACCCTGTTCGGGCGCGAGCACATCGACGTCGTTCCCCGCCTCGAGAAGACCATCGCCTACCTCGACGAGCTGGGCCTGCCCTTCCTCCTGCACGAGCGGATCGACGGCGAGCGCACCACCATCGACGTGGCGACACTCCGCAGCATCCTCGAGGCCGACACCGGCGACGACGACACAGCCTGACGCCGGTTCTTCAGACGGCGGCTCAGACCCCGCCGCCGCCGCCTCCGCCACCGCCACCGCCGGCAGAACCGCCTCCGCCCGACCCGCCCGAGCTCGACGACGACGACATCGCGGCGCTCGAGAGCGAACCGATCCCGGCGGAGAACGACGATGCGTCGAAGGCCCCGGAGCCGTAGTACCAGTACGGTCCCGTCGCGCCCACCGCCGTGTACAGCACCGCAAGCTCCGCAGACCACTGCTTCTCCTGGCCGAACACGACCGCATACGGCAGCAGCTTCTCGTACAGATCCAGCTTCTGGCGCGGGTCGTTCACATCCACCGCGACGCGCTCGGCACCCGCCGGCGACTGCAGCATCCGAATGCGGTCGGCCTCGGCCCAGCGGATGAACTCCTCCAGTCCCCGCAGATGATCGCGGGTCTCGGCCCCGAGCGCCGTCAGCGGCTTGCGGGAGCACACCCCGATCACCACGACCGCGATCGCCACGCTGATGCCGATCACCGTCCACGGAAGGACGGGCTGCACGTAGGCCGCGATCGCCACGAACCCCAACCCCAGAGCCAGTCCCGCAGCCGCGGCGGCGAGCAGGATCGGCAGCCAGCGGGCGCGAAGCGGCACCGCCCGCCGCAGCCCGCGCGCGGTCAGCTCCGTTTCCGCCGCCGCGAGGATCTTCTGCGCGACCTTGGAGAACCTGGTGTCCTGCTTTCCGAACTGGTACTGCGCCCCCGGCGCCCCGCCCGGGAAGAGTCCGTCCAGCAGCATCATCCCGTCGCCGTCCGACTTCGACCGGTCGACGAGCTCCGCGATCAGCTTCGGCTTGCCCCAGCCGCGCCCGTCGGACTCCAGGATGCGGATCGAGCCGCGCACCGCCTGCTCCAGCACTTCGGCCGGGATCGCCTTCGACGGCTGCCCGAGCAGCACGGCGCTCTCGAGCGCGTCGACGATCCGTGGGGGATCGTACTCCGCGATGATCGTCGGGCGACCGGGTTCATCGGCCAGCTCGCGTCGCCGCGCACGCAGACCCAGAGCACCCGCGCCGACGGCGAGCAGCCCCGCACCCAGCTGCCCCCAGCCGAACGGGGAGGCAAGATATCCGGAGTCGAAGGTCGCGAACGTGCCGTCCGCGAACCCGACGGCGATCGTGAGGGTCTGGTGCGGCTGCACGTCGTCGGCGACGGCGGTGATGACCGTACCCGAACCGCTGATCGCGGCATCCGGGGTCGACGAGATCGACGCGCACGATTCCTTCGCGTCCTGCACTCCCTGATAGCACGACATGCGCCCCGTCAGGGATGCCGCCAACGACGCGTCCAGGTGCAGCCGAGCCGTCACACGGCCGAACGACTGTCCCCAGTCGACGCCGTTCACATCCCAGTAGAACTCGAGGCCGGAGTCACCGAACACCCACGTCACGTTCTCGAGCGTGTACGTGAGGACGAAGGTCTGCGCGCCGCGCAGAAACTCGTCCGACCGCGAGACGACCGAGAACACACCGTCCTGATCCTCCACCTCGCTCGGGCGCGGCGTGCCGTCGCCGTCCGTCACCGAGATGAGCTCGGGGCGGAGGGGCTGACCGTTGTACGAATCGGGAATCTGCCGACGGATGCCGTGATTCTGATCCGCATCCGGGAACTGCGCCACGATCGTCTCGACGACCCGCAGCCGGCTGGTTCCGTCGGCGGCCCGCGTCAGGGTGTAGTCGGCCGTCATCGACGAGAACGAGAAGTCGTCGACCCCCGCCGCGGCGACGGAGGCGACGGATGCCGGGGGTGCGACCTGTGCGGCCGCCGTCGCGGGTCCAGCCCATGCGGGGCTCGCTGTCCCGGCCGCCAGCGCGACCGCGACACCGGCGATCGCGAGTGCGGCTCCGACGATCCGTGCACGCGCGCGCCCCATGGGCTTCAGCCTATGGGGCGCCGTGCGAGTGGCGCACTACAGTTGACGCCATGACCGACCGCCGTCTCGCCATCTCCGCGTGGGAGAGTCTCTTTCGCGCGCAGCACGAGATCCTGCGCGAGATCAGCGGAGATTTCGGCGAGGACGAGCTGACCCAGGCAGAGTACGACGTGCTGCTCACCGTCGTCCGCGGTGACGACAACAGCGCGCGCCTGCGCGATGTGACCGCCAACATGCTCATCAGCCAGCCGAGCGTCTCACGGCTCGTCGACCGCATGGTCGCTCGCGACCTCATCAGCAAGTGCGTCGACCCGCTGGACGGGCGCGGCGCGATCGTCCGTGCGACCGAACGGGGCGCGGCCGCGTTCCGGCGACTCGCGACAGTGCACGGTCGATCGATCGCCGAGCGGATGTCGGTGCTCAGCGACGACGAGCTGGCACAGTTGCAGCAGCTGACGGCGAAGCTGCGCGGCGCCTGACCGTCTCGTGCCGCCCCGGCTACCACCGGTTGCGGACGTCCTCTGCGAAGCCTTCGATGCCGTCGAAGCGGAGGGCGGCGCCGTCCACAGCGACCGTACCCGACCAGGCGCCGAAGCACTGGTCCGTGCGCGACGAGATGACGCCGAGATTCGTCGCGGACTTCTTGTCGTAGAACGGCGTGAACACGGCATCCAGCCCTCCCCCATGCACCCGCCACGGCCGCAGCGGCGCGGCGAGGTCGTAGTCCCAGGCGACGGGCTCGGAGATCTTGTGCAGCGTGCCGTCGAGCACGACGGCGTTCTCCGTCGACCCCGTCCCGTCGGTCCATCGCCCTCCGACCTGGATGCCGAGGCTGCGTCCGTCTGCGAGGGTTCCCGACCCGGCGCCCCAGTTCCACGACACGACGTAGCGCCAGCGTCCTCGCCCGTGATCCAGCACCGCCCACGATCCCGCCGGCACCTCGTAGTCGACGCCGTCGAGCGTCAGCACTCCGGATGCCGGGAGCGCGACGTCCTTCACGGTGTACTGGAACCGCCGCGACGACCACGGCACCACGACCGCCAGTAGCTCGTGTCCGGGCGGGCGGCGCACCGTGATGTCGAAGGACGCGTCCGCGATCTCCGCGTGCAGGCGCCAGAGCGTTCCCCGCTCGGCGGGAGTGATCGTCGCGGCGAGATCTGCGTGTCGCGCGATGGCGATGCCCGTGCCGAGCGACGCGGGAAGGGATACCTCGCGCGACGGCAGCACCGTCACGCTGCGACCCCACGAACGCGTCGTGGCGCGATCGTGGATCCACGCTTCGTGCACGGCCGCATAGTCCAGCGACGACACCGTGAGCGAGACGATGTGCGTGGGCGTCATGACGTTCCAGTACTCCCAGCGCTTGTTGCGCCCCCACGAGCGGACGAAACGTCCGCGCCCGATGCCACGGGTGTCGATGAGCGGCGAGCGGGCGAAGCCGATCGCCGCAGGGTTGAGGCGGCCGTCGCGGCCGGTGAGGGAGACGGGTTCGGTGATCTCGCGCTCGCGCGCGACGGGGGGTGCGGTCATCGGCATCCTTGCTGACGTTCCGAGTGCTGGTGCTTCCGGCGGGGTGCTTCGACACTAGCGTGCGCGCACGAACCGCCCCGGTCCTCGCGGACACGGGGCGGCTGCGCGCGGTGCGGGATTACTGCTCGACCGGCTGCGGCTCCTGCGCGGATTCGTGCGCCTGGATCGTCGGCGCCGCGCCATCGGCGACGACCTGGACCTTGCGCGGCTTCGCCTTCTCGCTCACCGGGATCGTGACCGTCAGCACGCCGTTGCTGTAGGTGGCGGCGATGCCATCGGTGTCGATTCCCTGACCGAGGTTCAGCTGGCGCAGGAAGCTCGCGGTCTCACGCTCGCGCGTGATCCACTTCACCCCGTCGCCCTCGCTGAGGGTGCGCTCGGCGCGGATGGTCAGCAGCTGGCCGTCCACATCGATGTCGACCGAGCCCGGGTCGATGCCCGGAAGGTCGGCGCTCAGGACGTAGCGGTCGCCGTCGCGGTAGAGGTCCATCGGCATCCGGCGGGGTCCCCGGCGCGTGTCGAAGAGGCCCGACGCGATGCGGTCGAGGTCACGGAACGGGTCATACGTGGCCATTGTTCTCTCCTTGTCGTGTGTCACTGTGATGGTCTGTCAAAGTTGAGCCTCATCGACTCAACTAACTTCAGATTAGCACTCGACCCAGGAGAGTGCCAAGAGTTCACGCACGGCGAACGCGCGCACCCGCGCGCGGCGCTCACCTGGCCCTCGCGCCGGAAGCCGCACTGCTGTTTCCGGCACCACCGCCCCTTCAGCACACGGAACCCTTCCTCCCCACGTTCGGTAACAGCGCAAGTTCTCCACGAACCCGCGGACGGTGGCCACGGCATCAGGAGATGGGCCCATCATGAGCGCATGCCGCGCTCACCCCGACCACTTCCGCCGACATTGCCGCAGGTGTTCACCGCCGCCGACGCGTCGACGGCCGGCGTCACTCGCGGGCGCCTCTCGGCTCGCGACCTCGACGCACCGTTCCGCGGAGTCCACGTCCGGCGCGACACGGACGGCGACGCACCGCACGGCGAGGACACGCCGGACGAGATCGCCCGGCGCAACATCCTGGGTCGCGTCCGCGCCCACGCACTCGTGCTGCCGCCCCCTGCGTTCTACACCGGGACGACGGCGCTCGCGATCCACGGGCTCCCCTTCCCCGACGCGGATGCCGCGGCATCCGCCGACCTCGACGTCGCCGTTCCCGCGCCACACCGTGCGCTCCGGCGGACGGGCATCACCGCCGTGCAGATCAGCCCGATGCTCGTTCACACCACCGTCCGGGCGGGCCTTCCGGTCGCGACGCCCGCCTCCGCCTGGGCGATGCTCGCCCGCGAGCACACGGTTCGAGACCTGGTGGTGATCGGTGATGCGATCATCCGCGTGCCCCGCGACGGAGGGGGGCGGCGTCTGCCCGACGCTCAACACGCCGGACTCGAGAAGCTGGCCGCGGCTGTCTCCGCAGGCCGCCGTTGCGGAATCGCGAAGCTCCGTGCCGCGCTTCCCCTGCTGCGCACCGGCAGCATGTCGCCGCTCGAGACGGACTGGCGACTGTCGCTCATCGGGACGGGCCTGCCGGAGCCCGAGCTCGACGTGGAGGTGCGCGCGCCCGACGGTCGGCTGCTCGGCATCAGCGATGGCGCGTTCGTGACGCACCGGGTCGCGGTCGAGATCGAGGGCGATCACCACCGCACCTCGCGTCGCCAGTGGGTGCGCGACCTCGAGAAGTACTCCGACTACGCGAACCTCGGCTGGGATGTTGTGCGCCTGAGCGCCGCGCACATCCGACACGATCCCTCGCGGGGAGTCGCGCTGGTCCGCGCCGCCCTCGCACGCCGAGGTTGGCACGCGTGATCGGCTGCTCGGTTGACGCTTGCGCCGGTAATCACATCGCGATTTCCGGCGCGAACGCCAACTGAACCGCGGCAGGCGCTCGCGGCGCTCAGCACTCCACGACGTTGACGGCGAGTCCGCCCTCGCTGGTCTCCTTGTACTTGGTCGACATGTCGATGCCGGTCTGACGCATCGTCTCCACGACGGCATCCAGCGGCACGTGGTGCGTGCCGTCGCCGCGCAGCGCGAGGCGCGCGGCGGTGACGGCGGTGGATGCCGCGATCGCGTTGCGCTCGATGCAGGGGATCTGCACGAGCCCACCCACGGGGTCGCACGTGAGCCCCAGGTGGTGCTCCATCGCAATCTCGGCGGCGTTCTCGATCTGACGGTTCGTGCCGCCCATCACGGCCGTCAAGCCGCCGGCAGCCATCGCGCACGCCGAACCCACCTCGGCCTGACACCCGCCCTCGGCTCCGGAGATCGACGCGTTCGCCTTGAAAAGCGAGCCGAGCGCCGTCGCCGTCAGCAGGAATCGACGGATGCCGCGGCGCCGGTTCGCCTCGGCGAGCTCCTGCGCGGTGGCGACGATGTCCTCCGACCCGTGCGCCGCCTCGCCCGCCTCGCGGCCGTCCGGACCGTGTAGCCCGAGAAGCGCCGAGCCAACGAGTTCGCCGTAGGGAGTGACCGCGTTCTCCGCCCCGATGCCCGCATCGGCGAGGAAGCGCCACCAGTACATCGCGACGGCCGGAAGGATGCCGGCAGCACCGTTCGTCGGCGCTGTCACGACGCGTCCTCCGGCGGCGTTCTCCTCGTTGACGGCCAGTGCGAACGCACCGAGCCACTCACCGGGAAGCTCGCGACCGGTCGCCTCGACGCTCTCCAGCTGCGCGCGGATCGCGCCCGCGCGCCGCTTCACCTTCAGCATTCCCGGCAGCACCCCTTCGGCGTGCAGGCCCGCATCGACGCACGCCGCCATGGCGTCCCAGATGGCATCGAGCCCGGCAGCGACCTCCGCTTCGGGCCGCAGCGCCTCCTCGTTGCGGCGCGCGACCTCCGCGATCGTCAGCCCGTACGTATCGCAGACGTCCAGCAGTTGCGCCGCTGTCGCGTAGGGCAGCGGGAAGGATGCCGCGGCCACCACCGCCGGCTCACCCTCGCGCCGGATGAACCCGCCGCCGATCGAGTAGTAGGTGTCTTCGTGCAATGCGAGACCCGCGGCATCCCGCGCGACGAGCGTCATCGCATTGGGGTGTCCGGGAAGACGCGTCCGCGGCGCGAGCACGATGTCCGACCGAGAGAAGGGGATCGGCGTGCGACCGTCCATCAGGAGGTGCGCTCCGTCGACCCAATCGGTCCAGGCGCCCCGCACGCGCGCCGGATCGACGGTCTCGGCCGCGAACCCCTGCAGGCCCGCGACGACGGCGTCGGGCGTGCCGTGCCCGATCCCGGTGGCGCCGAGCGAACCGTAGAGGGCGCACTCCACCCGGAAGAGCCCCGGCAGATCCCCGACGCGGCGCGCGAAATCGCGAGCCGCGCGCAGCGGGCCCACCGTATGGGAGCTCGACGGTCCCACCCCGATGGAGAACAGGTCGAACGCCGAGACGTACGCACTCACGCGTGTGAGCCTACGCCGCCTCCCGGTCGGGCCCGCCCGATACGCTGAGACGGAGGGGGCACCATGACCGCACTGACCACGTCCGACGCCGATCGCGGCGCGGCACTCGAGGCCTGCGAGGCGGCAGGGCGTGTGGATGACGCGTTCCTCGCCCGGTTCGACGAGCAGTTCCCGCGGCTGCACGAGCTCTTCACCCGCCTCTACGGCGAGCGCGCCGACGGCCGCGAGCAGCTGGCGGCCACGGTGGCGGCGGCATCCGCCTCGTGGAATGCGCGCCCTCTCGACCTGAAGGTGCACGACGCGCAACGCGCCGCCGACCCCGAGTGGTTCCAGTCCGAGCGCATGCTGGGCGGTGTCTGCTACGTCGACCGCTTCGCCGGCAACCTCGCCGGCGTGCGCGAGCTGATCCCCTCGTTCCGCGAGCTCGGGCTCACCTACCTTCACCTCATGCCGCTGTTCGACGCTCCCCTCGGCGACAACGACGGTGGCTACGCGGTGTCGAGCTACCGGCGCGTGAATCCGAGCCTGGGCACGATGGCGCAACTGGCCGAGCTCGCGGCGGAGCTGCGGATGGCGGGCATCTCACTCGTGCTGGACTTCATCTTCAACCACACCAGCAACGAGCACGAGTGGGCGCAAAAGGCCGTGGCGGGCGACCCCGCCTACGCCGACTTCTATCTGATCTTCCCCGACCGACAGATGCCCGACGCCTACGAGCGCACGACGCGCGAGATCTTTCCCGACGACCACCGTGGATCGTTCGTGCAGCTCGAGGACGGCCGCTGGATCTGGTCGACCTTCTACCACTACCAGTGGGACCTCAACTACGCGAACCCCGCCGTCTTCCGGGCGATGGCGGGCGAGATGCTGTTCCTGGCGAACCAGGGCGTCGAGGTGCTCCGGATGGATGCCGTGGCCTTCATCTGGAAGCGTCTGGGGACCTCCTGCGAGTCGCTGCCCGAAGCCCACCTGCTGCTGCAGGCGTTCAACGCGGTGCTCGCGATGGCCGCCCCCGGCATGGTCTTCAAGTCGGAGGCGATCGTCCACCCCGATGAGGTGGTCAGCTACATCTCACCCGAGGAGTGCGAGCTGTCGTACAACCCGTTGCAGATGGCGCTGACGTGGGAGGCTCTCGCCACCCGTGACGGCCGGCTGTTGCAGCAGGCGCTGGATCGTCGCCACGAGCTGCCGCCCGGCACCGCCTGGGTGAACTATGTCCGCAGTCACGACGACATCGGTTGGACGTTCGCCGACGAGGATGCCGCGGAGTTCGGCATCGACGGTTACGCCCACCGGCAGTTCCTCAACCGCTTCTACACGGGCCGCCACGAGGGCACGTTTGCACGCGGCGTCGCCTTCCAGGAGAACCCCGCCACCGGCGATGCCCGCGTCACCGGGACGACGGCATCCCTCGCCGGAATCGAAGCCGGCGACCCGGGCGGCGAGGATCGCGTGGTGCTCGCGCACGCGCTCGCCCTGTCGACCGGCGGCATCCCCCTGCTGTATCTCGGCGACGAGGTCGCCCAGCTGAACGACTACTCCTACGCCGACGACCCTGTCCGCCGCGGCGACACCCGCTGGGTGCACCGCGGCAATCGTCCGCGCGACGCCTACGCGCAGCGCGGCGACGACACCACACCGGCCGGACGCGTGTTCCGCCGGCTCACCAAGTTGATCTCGGTGCGTCAGCAGTCTCCGGAGCTCGCCGGAAACACCCTCATCCCGTTCCATACCCCGCACCCCGCCGTCGTCGGCTACCAGCGCCCCGGGCCCGAGACGACGCTCCTGGTGCTGGCGAACGTCGGGGATGCCGAGGTCACGATCGACCCGCTCACGCTGTCGGGCTTCGAGCGCACCGCGTTCGACCCCGTGCACGACGCGAGCGTCGACCTCGACGAGGGTGTCACGCTACGCCCGCACGGGTTCGTCTGGCTGCGCGTCACGCCCGTCTGACGGGTGCGACCTGAGGGGTCTCAGGCGCCGAGCAGCCCGCCACGCGGGCGGAACACCCCGGCCCGGGCGAGCGCGAGGTAGAGCAGGCAGCCGAGGCACACGCCGAACGCCGCGTTGAGGAAGGCGGCCACGAAGGCGAGTGCCGCGGCGATCGGCAGGGCCCATGCGACGCCGGCCACGTGCAGCACGAGGCCGACCGTCACGACGACGAAGCCGATGACCTGCGCGAAGCGCGGAGGCCGCGGGTCTTCGAGGTCGACCGGCGGCTGCAGACGCGGCCGGATGGCGGCGCGGTACAGCGCGCCCCACGGCGCCGTGCGCGGAGCGGCAAAACCCCACACGAAGAGGAGATCGACCACGAGCAGCAGGACGAACGCGGGGTCAGAGACCCGCTCGGCGAGAGTCGTGCCCTCGCGAACGGCCGTCCCCAGCAGAGCGAGGAACGTACCGGCCAGCAGAAGCAGGGCGGTGATGGATGCCGCGAAGCGCGGACCCCGGGGATCGATACCGGCGGGGCGGACGGAGGCGGGAGCGGAAGTGGCCACGCAGATACGTTAGGTCGCCGCGCAGGCGCCGGGGCCGGGATCGTCACACTTCTTCACGCACGCACGCACGCGCGATCGCCGATGCCGCCAGGGAACGAGAAAGGCCCGCGGCATGCCGCGGGCCTTTCTGGTTACTGTCTCAACACAGTGTGCGCCCGAAGGGACTCGAACCCCTAACCTTCTGATCCGTAGTCAGATGCTCTATCCATTGAGCTACGGGCGCAGTTTCCGGCACCTCTTCGAGGGCCGAGGACCAGCTTAGCCTACGCATCGGGATGTGACGAATCGAGGCCCTGCTGCTTCTGCTGTGCCGCGACGCTGCGGCGATGGGCGCGCAGTTTCGGAAGGTCAACGAGCCGCAGGGCCTGCATCCGCGCCGTGCGCATGCGCTCGTAGTCGGGATCGAGGTCGGGGCGCGCCGCCTCGATCCGCAGCGTCCGATCGATGTTGCCCGCGACCTCCGTCCACGCGGCATCCCGCGCGCCGAGGACCAGCTTGCGCAGCTCTTCGGCGTCGTCGGCGCGACGGCGAAGCTCGTGGGCGACGTGCAGCGACTGCTTCTGGCGCCGGCGCAGGTTGCGCACATCGCGGCTGCGATAGTCGTGCGTCCCATCGGAGTCGGTGTGGCGGCCGCGGGCCGCGCGGCGCTGTCGTTCGGTGCGCGCCGCGTCTTCCTCCGCTTCGGCAGCGAGGGTCTCCAGGGCCTCCTTGGCCTCGGGAAGATACCGATCGAGGTCGAAGTCCTCTCCCTCGGCGAGGATGTGGACGAGGATCGTGTTCTTCAGGCTCAGGCGCGTCGCAGCGGACGCGATGTACAGCCCCTCCGCAACCACGTCACGGGTGCGTACGCGCTTCTCGTTGACCACGGCATCCCCTCCCCTCGATCCTAGGGAAGACCGACGCCGCGGCGGAACGCGCGACGGGTGCTCAGGCCGGCGACGTGTACCGATCGGAGCTGAAGCCGATGATGAAGAATCCGATCGGGGCGAACAGCAGCAGCAGCACGATCGAGAAGAAGGCGCCGTGGCCGAAACCGCGGCCGATGCGGATCGCCACGATCGGGATGAGGGCGAGGATGCCGGGGTATCCGGCCTTGCTGAACACCTTCCACATCGCCACGGCGAGCAGCACGTAGTAGGCGACGAAGAGGACGAAACCGGTGCCGCCGCCGAAGGCCGCCTGCCACCGGTTCAGAGTGCCGGTGTTGTTCACGGCGCCATCCTCGGGGCCGCGCGCGCCGTGCCACCACTGCCCGATCCGGCTACCACGGCCACCGCGCCGGCGGCAAGCCCTTTCGCGCGGCGGCGATCCTTCATACCGTGGAGGTCCGACCTGATGAAAGGAGTCGCCATGGGATTCATCGACGACGCGAAGGACGCGGCCGAGACGGCCGGCCGGAAGATCAAGGAAGGCTTCGAGGACACGGTCGACCGTGTCTCCGACAAGATCGACGAGGCGAAGGCCGACGCCGAGGTCAAGAAGGCCGAAGCCGAGCGCGACTCCGTCCACAAGCGCAACGAAATCAAGGAAGAGATCCGCGGCGACAACTGAGTCGCCGATCTCACGCCGAAGGGCCCCGACGCATCCGTGTCGGGGCTCTTCGGCGTGAGAGGGCGGCGGCTGCGCTCAGGCGTCCACGGCGGAGATGCGCCAGGATGCCGAGACCGATCCGCCGGCCGGGATGACGATCAGGCCCGCGTCGTAGTCGTAGCGATCGGCGTTGAAGGCGTCCGGAGCGCAGGTCATCGGCTCGACGGCGAGGCCGGCGCGGTGACCGGGATCGGGGCTGCCGTCGGCCAGCGGCGGGCGGTCGGCCGTGTGGATCTGCACCCAGGGGCACGCCTGATCCCAGACCATCTCCACGCCGGTACCGGACGGGTCGACCAACCGCACGGTCGCCACACCGTCCGCGCGGGACAGCCCGGTGAACGCGTGGTCGATCTCCACATCGCCGAGCACCCGCGGCGCGCGCCAGTCGAAACGATCCGAGCCGGCGACCTCGGCGAGCGCGATGGGAGCGAGCTGGTGGTCGGTGACCTCGAGCACCCGGTCAGCGGGCAGCGTCAGCGTCCACCCGTCCAGCGGCGCAGAACCGGCCACCAGATACGGATGCGGACCGGTGCCGAACGGCGCGGCATCCGCGCTCTCATTCGTCGCCGCCACAGTCTGGGTGAGACCGTCGGCACCCAACCGGTAGGTCGTCTCCACACGCACGCGCCACGGGTAGCCGGACTGCGGCACGATCACCGCCGCCAGCGTGACCGCATCGGCGGTGTGATCGACGACCGCGAAGTCGAGCCAGACGGCGAGGCCGTGCAGCGCATTCGGGCGGCCGATGTCACTGAGCGCGAGTTCGTAGCTGTGCCCGCCGAAGGAATACGCGCCGTCGACGACGCGATTCGGCCAGGGGGCGAGAGTGGCACCGCGGAAGGCGGGGCGCACCTCGTCGGCAGCGAAGGGCACGACGAGGTCGCGCCCGTCGAACGTGAGCGCACGCAGCGACGCGCCGACGCTGGCGATGTGCGCTTCGTAGGCTCCGTGACGGAGGGTCACGTCGGTCCCCGAGGCGGGAACGGACGCGGTGGTCGGGGCAGGTGTCTGTGGCATCGTCAACATCGTAGTGTCAGGGGCGGTCGCCGGTGGCGACCGGCCGGTCGGGAGTATTCGACCACTGGCTCCAGGAGCCCGGGTACAGAGCCGCGTCGTGGCCCGCGACCGCGAGCGCCAGAACGGCGTGGGCAGCGGTGATGCCCGAGCCGCAGTAGACACCGACGGGCTGTCCCTCCAGATCGGCGTAGCGGGAACGCAGCACATCGGGGGCGAGGAGCCGGCCCTCGGCATCCAGGTTCTCGGTGGTCGGCGCGTTGCGGGCGCCCGGGATGTGTCCGGCGGCGGGGTCGAGCGGTTCGACGTCGCCGCGGTAGCGCTCCGGTGCGCGGGCGTCCAGGAGCACGCCGCTGTATGCAAGGGATGCCGCGGCGTCGATGTCGAGCCTGCGGCGCTGTCCCGCATGCAGCGTCACGGCGCCCGGCGTGGGAGTCACGTCGCCGGTCTCGAGGGCCCCTCCGGCGGCGCGCCACGCGCGCAGCCCGCCGTCGAGCACCCGGGCGGGAACGCCGGCGTCCGTGAGCATCCACCAGGCGCGGGCCGCGGCGAACGAGTTCCAGTCGTCGTAGACGACGACCGTGTCGCCGTCCTCGACTCCCCAGCGGCGCACGGAGCGCTCGAACTCCGCCGGGGACGGAAGGGGATGACGTCCCTCGCTCGGCACTCCGTGAACGGCGAGCTCGCCGTCCATGCGGACGTAGACGGCGCCGGGCACGTGGCCGTGCCGGTACGCCTCCTGGCCGTCAGGGGCATCGAGACGGTAGCGCACGTCGAGGACGATCGGCGGGGTGGGGGTGCTCAACTGGGCCTTCAGCTCGGAAGGCGCAATGAGAGGAGAGACGCTCATGGGAGCGAGGTTACGCGCGTGCGCGTACGGGCGGACACGCCGAACGCAACCTTCCACAGCGCCGCGATGTCACCGCCGTCGATGCCGGACAGCGCACCGCGCCGCCCCATGGACAACACGGGGACCTCGGGTGCATACTTTCAGTATGGCTGAAGGTGTGATCGATGCGGCGCCGTCACGGCGCGAATGGATGGGGCTCGCGGTTCTCGCCGCCGGACTCGGGGTGATCGTGCTCGACGGGACGATCGTGGGCGTCGCCATGCCCGACATCATCCGCGACCTCACGCTCGACCTCACCGACGCGCAGTGGGTCTCGAGCCTGTACGCCGTGCTGCTCGCCGCGCTGCTGCTGTCCACCGGCAAGCTCGCGGACCGCTTCGGACGAAAGCTCCTGTTCCTTCTGGGCATCATCGTCTTCGTCGGCGGAAGCGTGTGGGCGGCGGCATCCGCGACCGGTGGCGCTTTGATCTCCGCCCGCGCCGTGCAGGCCGTCGGGGCCGCGTTCATCATGCCCTCGACACTCTCCACGGTGAACGCCGTCTTCCGGGGCCGCTACCGCGCCGCGGCCTTCGGGGTGTGGGGGGCCGTCATCTCGGGCGCGGCAGCGATCGGCCCGCTCGTGGGCGGTGCGCTCACCCAATACGCCTCCTGGCAGTGGGTGTTCCTCGTGAACCTGCCGCTGGGCGCCATCGTCTTCGCCCTCGCGCTGTGGGCGGTGCCCGAGACGCGCGGTGCCGGGTTCCGCCGCGGCGCCGACGTCGACGGCGCGCTCCTGTCGGCCATCGGCTTCGGCTCGCTCGTCTTCGCCGTCATCGAGGAACCCGACCTCGGGTGGTGGACACCCACGGCCGACCTGCGGCTGGGTGGCTGGGTGTGGCCCGCGACGGCGCCGATCTCGATCGTGCCGATCTGCCTCGCGGTCGCGGCCGTCGCGCTCACTCTGTTCGTCATCTGGGAGCGGCACCGCGAGCGCGTCCAGCGCGACGCTCTGCTGGACCTGCACCTCTTCTCGCTGCGCACCTTCTCGTGGGGCAACGTGACCGCCGCGATGGTGGCCGTCGGCGAGTTCGCGATCATCTTCGTCCTGCCGCTGTACCTCACGGCGGCGCTCGGACTGTCGATCATGCAGACAGGTCTGGTTCTGGCCGCCATGGCGTTCGGCGCGTTCGCCTCGGGCGCGGCCGCTCGACACCTCGCCGCACGCTTCGGCTCCCCCGGCACCGTGCTGATCGGTCTGGCCCTGGAAGTCGTCGGCATCCTGATCCTCGCCGCGATCGCCACGGCGACCACGCCGGGGTGGCTCATCGCCCTGCCGCTCGTCGTCTACGGCCTCGGCCTCGGCCTCGCCTCGGCCCAGCTCACCGGAACCGTGCTGCGCGATGTGCCGGTGGAGATCAGCGGCCAGGGGTCGGCGACACAGTCGACCGTCCGCCAGATCGGCACGGCGCTGGGCACCGCCTTCGCCGGCGCCGCCCTGTCGGTCTCGCTCGCGCTGACCCTCCCCGGAGCGTTGACGGATGCCGGGATCACCGGCCCCGCAGCCTCCCAGCTCGCCGACGCGACCCGCACCTCGGCGGGCACCCTGATCTCACAGCTGCGCGCCGAGGGCTCCGCCAGCATGCTGGGATCGCAGACGGATGCCGCCGTGCAGGCACTGTCGGCAGGATTCGCCGACGCGACCCGCTGGTCGCTGCTGCTCGCTTCGCTCTTCCTCATGCTCGGGCTCGTCGGCGCCGCGCAGCTGCGGCGGTTCGCGCGCAGTTAGGCTCGGGACCATGCGTATCGCCGTGACCGGAGCATCCGGAAAGCTGGGAACCGTCGTCGTCCGTGAGCTGCGCGCGAGCGGCCATGAGGTCGTCGGGATGGACGTCGTCGGTGCCCGCGGCGCCGGGTTCGTGCAGGTCGACTTCACCGACTACGGGCAGACCGTCGACGCGCTGCAGGCCGTCAACGACCAGCACGACGGGCTCGACGCGGTGGTGCACCTCGCGGCCATCCCTGCTCCCGGCATCCGCTCCGACGTCGCGACCTTCCACAACAACATCGCCGTCACGTTCAACGTGATGTGGGCGGCGATCCGCCTCGGGATCACCCGCATCGTCACCGCGTCCAGCGAGACGGTGCAGGGCCTGCCCTTCGACGTGCCGCCGCCCTACATCCCCGTCGACGAGGCCTATGCCGCACGTCCCGAATCGGTCTACTCCCTGGTGAAGCACCTCGAGGAGACGATGGAGAAGGAGCTCGTGCGCTGGCACCCCGAGGTGTCGGTCACCGCGCTGCGCTTCTCGAACGTCATGATTCCCGCCGACTATGCGGAGTTCCCGTCGTTCGACGCCGACGCGACGCAGCGCAAATGGAACCTCTGGAGCTACATCGACGCCCGCGACGGCGCCGCGGTCATCGCCCGCGCGCTCGAGGTGGCCCCCGCCGGCTTCGACCACTTCCTCATCGCGGCCGGCGACACCGTCATGAGCCGCCCGAACGCGGAACTCGTCGCGGATGTCTTCCCTGACGTCGAGATCCGGGGCGAGCTCGGCGTCAACGACTCGCTGTTCTCGACCGCAAAGGCGCAGCGCCTGCTGGGCTGGTCGCCGCAGCACTCCTGGCGCGACGAGGTCTGAGCCGCGCGCGAGCGGTTCAGTTGGCGCGTCCGCCGGGAATGACGCCGCCGTTGCCGGCGCGAGCGCCAACCGACGCGAGGGCACGGCGGCCCCGGCATCGAACACCCGCAGCCTGGCGGCGCGGGGACCGCGAAGCACCACTCACCGCGCGGCGACGGCGGCCTTCGCCGGTCTCCCCCGCTTGGGCCGGTCGGACGAGAGACCCTGCGCCAGCGACACGGATGACGGGCCGGAGAGCCTGTCCTCGACGTGTGCGAGCCAGCGCACCTCCGACTCGGCGGCGAACAGCGACGCCGACAGCGGCAGCGCTGCCACCACGGATGCCGGGTCGCCGCCATCCACGGCGACGTAACGCGCCGTCAGCTCGTCGAGCCGCCCCTGCGAGGCTTCGCGCTGCGCGCGCACCAGGTGCAGCACATCGACGCCGGGCAGGGTCGCTGCGAGCGCGACCTTCAGCGCCAACTCGTCGCGGGTCGTTTCTACCCGCTCCACGGGAGAGTCGAACCACTCGCGGACGGCGGCGGAACCGGCATCCGTGATGCGCCAGTACACGTGGCCCTCGGCGTCGACGTCATCCTTGGAGACCAGTCCGTCGCGCTCCAGGCGCTCCAGGGTGTTGTAGATCTGGCCGACGTTCAGCGAAGCCGCTCCGGTGCGTCGAGTGAACTCGGCGCGCAGCTGATAGCCGTAGCACGGAGCTTGATCGAGGATCGCCAACAGGCTCTGACGCACCGACATCCGCGTTCCCCCGACTCTCGATTATGTGATTTCTCAGTATATGCATACGCGGAAAATCCCCCGACGCCGCGCCAACAGGGTCGCCGACCGCCGTCAGTCCTCGGACCGCAGCCGCACCGCGAGCGCCGCCGCCGTTCCCACCGCCGCCCCGACCACGGTGTCGAGGATGCGCTCGGCACCGGCCAGCGCCGGCCGCGCGCGGCACCGAACGTCGCGAGGCTCCGCGCGACGTGGGCCGCCTCGGCCCGCACGCGGTCACCGAAGCGGGCGGGCGGGGTGGACGACGGCATCCCTCCATTCTCGCCTGGCGCTCGGCCGGATTCCCCCGGTTCGCACAGCCGGCGCCGAGGAGGGCTGGCTACGGTCGAGACCATGGAAGCGATTTCGCAGCCCCTGTCCATCTCGACCGACGAGGGAGTGACGACCTTCTCGGCCGAGCAGCTGCGGATGATGCGCGACGAGTTCCAGCGTTTCCTGCTCGAGTACCAGTTCGGCCTGCGGGAGGTCGAGACCAAGCTCGGCATCCTCCGCGACGAATTCCTGCTGATGCACGACTACAACCCGATCGAGCACGTCTCCAGTCGGGTGAAGTCGGCCGACAGCCTCGTCGACAAGATCACGCGTAAGGGTGTCGACCCCAGCTTCGACGCGATCCGCGCGGCCATCACCGACATCGCCGGCATCCGGGTGACGACGAGCTTCACGAAGGACGCCTACCGCCTGTTCGACCTGCTCACCCAGCAGGACGACATCACCGTGCGCGAGGTGAAGGACTATATCGCCCACCCGAAGGCCAACGGCTACAAGAGTCTGCACGTGATCGTCGAGGTCCCCGTGTTCCTCTCGTCGGGGCGGGTCGACGTCGCCGTCGAGGTGCAGTTCCGCACGATCGCGATGGACTTCTGGGCGAGCCTCGAGCACAAGATCTACTACAAGTACGCCGGCGCGGTTCCCGACGGACTGCTCGCCGAACTCAAAGAGGCGGCCGACTCGGCATCCCTGCTGGATGCCCGCATGGAACGCCTGCACGGACAGCTGCACGGTCCGGCCTCGGCGACGATCCGGGCCGTCTGAGCGCGCCGGCGCCTAACCTGGACGCATGAGCGAGGATCCGCGCCTGGAGGCGGCGCGCTACCGGATCGCGCAGGAGGCGCGCGCGTCCGGGGACAGTCCCGCCGCGGACGGCGCCGACGATGCACCTCCCCGCGCGCACGGCACGCCCACAGCCCACGAACGCGCGTTGTACGTCGAGACGGCCATCCAGCAGGCGATCCGCCGCGGAGACTTCGACGACCTGCCCGGCGCCGGCAAGCCGCTGGAAGGCCTCGGCGATCACCACGACCCCGACTGGTGGATCCGCCGCAAGATCCAGAACGAGCGCCTCACCGGCCTCGGTCCTGCCGCGCTGATGCTGCGCACCGAGGATGCCGAGTTCACACAGACCCTCGACACCCTGACGCGCGACGCCGACGTGCGCGCCCACGTCGAGGACTTCAACCGCCGCGTGGTCGAGGCCCGCCGCCAGCTCCAGGGCGGTCCGCCCGTCGTGACGGCCACCCGCGACGTCGACGCCGAGGTCGCCGCGTGGCACGAGCGCCGGCGGCAGCGCGCCGCGGCGGCATCCACCCCGCCGTCACCGCCCGAGCCTCGACGCCGGCGCGGTCTGTTCCGCAGACGCTGAACCGGCAGCGGTTGCGCATCCGTTGATGGTTTCCGATTCTGTGAACTCCGCAGCGGCGAGCGCACAGCACGACCCGGCTCAGCCGATCGCGGCCCGCCAGTCCTCGAGCAGGCGTGCGGTCGTGCGGGTCTGCGCCCACGGCATCTCGGGAGCCTCGGGGCGGCCGTCCCGCAGGGCCAGGATCGTCGCATCGGCCTCGACGGCCATGGGACTGGACGTCTGCGTGTGGATCCGCTCGACGGTGCCGTCGGGGCGGCGCAGCACGGCGTCGGCGGTCGAGACCACGCGACTGCCCCAGACGTTCTCGATCTCGAGGACGCCCTCCGCTGCGCGCACCACCGCACGGCGGGGAAGGTCCGCGGTGATCGCGGTGGCGATGCGCGCCTCGAACCCGCCGAACGCGACGGTGGCCCGGGCCTGCTCATCGACGGCGCCGACGACGCCGTCGGCATCCACGATCACGGGCGGGTGGTCGATGCCCGCCCACGCGGCCAGACCCACGGCGAGGGATGCCGGGTAGCATCCGACGTCGAGGATCGCGCCGCCGGCCGTCGCCGGGTCGAACAGACGCCCGTCATGAGCGTCGGCGGCGAACCCGAGCGTGGAGTCCACCGATCGCAGCTCGCCGATCGCGCCGGAGGAGACGAGCCGGCGCAGCTGCTCTGCGAACGGACCGAAGCGGTACTTGAACGCCTCGACGACGGGAAGCCCGACGCGCGCAGCGTGGGCGAGCACGGCCTCCGTCTCGGCGACCGAGATGCCCAGCGGCTTCTCGCACAGCACCGCCTTGCCCGCATCGAGCGCGGCGTGGGCGAGCTCGGCGTGGGTCGTGTGGACGGTGCCGATGTACACGGCATCCACGTCGTCGCGCGCGAGCACCTCGTCGTACGTGCCGGCGACCGCAGCGCCGTACCGGTCGGCGAACTCACGCGCCCGGATGCCGTCGCGCGCGCCCACGGCGTGCAGGACTCCGTGTTCGGCGTGCGGCAGCGCCGCGAGGAAGTCACCCGTGATGACGCCGGCGCCCAGGACCGCCCAGCGTGCTTTGTCGCTCATGGTTCCACGCTAGCGGCGCCGGTGGAGGCTCACGCGCAAGGGATGCCGCGAAGTGTTACGGCCGATCCGTCACAATCGCCCGCGCCGCCCTAATCTGTGCTGGTGAGCATGCAGCCCGATAGCGCCGACTACGGTTTCGACACCCGACAGGTGCACGCCGGCGAGGTCGACGAGCGCAACCACGGCGCGCGCATCACCCCGATCTACCTCACGGCCGCCTATCGCTTCGACTCGTTCGCGCAAGCCGAGGACCGCTTCACGGGCGCCGAGACGGGTCAGCTGTACTCCCGCAACCTCAATCCGACCCACGAGGTCGCCGAGCGTCGTATCGCCTCGCTCGAAGGAGGGACCGGGGCGATCGTCGTCGGCTCGGGCCAAGCGGCGATCACGGCGCTGCTGCTGGGCCTCGCCGGCGCGGGCGAACGCCTCGTGTCGACCGCGAGCATCTACAGCGGCACGCGCATCCTGTTCGATCGCACCTTCGCACGACTGGGCGTGTCGACCGATTACGTCCGCGACGCTGCGGACGAGGACGAGTGGGAGCGGCGGATCACGCCGCAGACGAAGGCGATCTTCGTCGAGACGATCCCCAACCCGAAGAACGACCTCGTCGACGTCGCCGCAGTCGCTCGCATCGCACAGCGGCACACGATCCCGTTGATCGTGGACAACACCGTCGCGACCCCGTACCTGATCCGCCCGCTCGAGCACGGCGCCGATGTCGTCGTGCACTCCTCGACGAAGTTCCTCACCGGGCACGGCGCCGCCCTGTCGGGTGTGATCGTCGACGGCGGCCGCTTCGACTGGGCCGGCTCGTCCCGCGATTACCCGGGACTGACCGCGCCGGCCGCCCCGGGCCGCCCCGCGCTCGTGGACAGCCACGGCGAGCGCGCACTCGAGGCCTACCTGCGCTTCGGCATCGTCAACGACCTCGGCGCCGCTCTGTCGCCGGTCAACTCGTTCCTGCTGCAGCAGGGCATCGAAACCCTGTCGCTGCGCATGGCGAAGCACCTCGAGAATGCCGAGATCGTCGCCGCGTGGCTGGCGACGCACCCCGCCGTGGAGAGCGTCGACTTCGCGGCTCTGCCCACGAGCCCCTTCCACCGCATCTCGCGAGAGCGCTTCGGCGGCCACGCCGGATCGGTGTTCGCCTTCACCGTCCGGGGCGGACGGGCCGCCGCGGAGCGCTTCTTCGACAGCCTTCGCCTCATCAGCCGTATGACGAACATCGGCGATGTCCGCTCGATGGCGCTGCATCCGGCGACGACGACGCACGTGTCGTTCCCGCCCGAGGAGCGGGAGCGGCTCGGAATCGGCGACGGACTCATCCGGCTCTCGATCGGCATCGAGACGGCATCCGACCTCATCGCCGACCTGGACCGGGCTCTCGCCGCAGCCTCTTCCTGACGGATCACGGCTCCGGACATGTCGCCGTATTGCGTCTGACGGAGCCGGCCTGCGCCAGGGCGTTTACCGTGGAGATATGACCTCGTCGCCCACCGCACCGATCGCCGTGCCGGTCGATGCCCCCGCCCACCACACCACCGACCTCACCTCACCGGGCTTCTCGTCGTCGCTGTCGGCCGACGAGTTCAAGGCGCTCTTCCGCGGCCACCCGGGCGGCGTCGCCGTCATCACCGCCGACGCCGGCGACGGACCGGTCGCGCTCACCGCGACGAGTGTCGCGAGCGTGAGCGCCGAGCCTCCCCTGCTGATCTTCTCGGTGTCGGCCCTCTCATCGTCGGCCGCCGTGCTCGCGAAGGCCGAGACGGTCGTCGTCCACCTGCTCGACGCCCACGACCTCGACCTCGCCCGCCTCGGCGCCACCAGCGGCGTCGATCGCTTCGACGGGTCGCAGCCGTGGTCACGTCTGGTCACCGGCGAGCCGGTGTACCACGATGTGCGCGCGTGGGTGCGGTGCGCCGTCATCGAGCGGATGGATGCCGGCGGCTCCACCGTGTTCGCGGCGCACGCGCTGCAGTCCCAGCTCGAGCGCGACGTCGCCCCGGGCGAGCCCGGCGACGCGCTGGTCTACCACAACCGCACCTGGCACCGCCTCGGCGAGCTCTCCCGCATCTCCTGACGCCGCCCGCCCGGGCACCGAACGCGACAGGTTACGGCGCCGGTGGCCGCGCGACCAGAAGCTCACCGCGGCCGCTGGCGACGACATCGCCCTCGGCCGCCGCGATCAGCCACGTCGTTCCCGCCCTCCGAGGACACCGCGATCTGACGATCGCGACCAACAATCTGAGGATCCCCGCGGAGATCGCCCCGTCGGCGTTTCGCGACCTCTACGTGTTCGGCGGAGCCGTCGGCACGATCACGCAGGGTCCGGGTATTCGACGAGCAACCTCGGCGACGCGACCATGATGGCGGAGCTGATCGACCGCGCCGACCGGACGGCGGTGCTCGCCGACTCCTCCAAACTCGGACGTCGGCTCTTCGCCCGGGTCGCCCCCCCTCGAGGGCGTCGACTACCTCATCACCGACGCTCCCCCACCTCCCCCTCTCGCGAACGCGCTCGTGCAGGCCGGCGTGAGTCTCGTCGCTCCCTGATCGCCGCCGCACGGCCTACAATCGCACCGTGGGCACGATCTATTACGGGGGCTCGGCTACTCCGATCCATATCGAGGACAGGGTGCTCGCACACCTGAAGGTGGTCGTGGCCACCAAGCTCCGTCGCGGCGAGAGCTTCACCGTGTCGTGGCAGCACCCCGACGGCGAGACCCGAGGCCGCAGCACCATCTGGCTGCATCCATCGATCCCGTTGCGCTTCGTTTTCGACGATCCCGAACCCACCGAGCTGAACCGTGCATGGATCGAAGAGTTGGCCCAGTCGGCGAGCACGTCCGGCGGCATCCAGCTCACCGAAGAGCAGATCGAGTCGGTCGAGGGTGACGCGGACAACGCTCCCCAGACGGTCGCCGTCGCCGACGACTGATCGCTTCAGAGTCCGCGCGCCGGAGGGAAGTGCGGGATCGGAACCGGCCGGCTCGAGGTCGACTGTTCTTGCGCCCGGAGGATCTCTTCGCCTCTTTCGACGCACTCCTCCAGCGACGACAGACGTGATCGCCGAGCACCGCCTCTGATCCAGACCGTCTCGAACCCGTCGTCCGTGCGCTCGATGTAGGCCACGACGAATTCGGCGTCGCGTGCGCTCACGCGCCGGTCGCACAACCGCCAGGCATCCTCATCGATCGGGAGGAGTTCGAGGTGGCCGCCGACATGCGCTGTCTGCGTCGTCGCCGTCATCGTCGTCACCACCTTCTCCCCCAGTGTCGGGGAAACCAGCCGGCGGGGCGAGGGGATTGACAGGTCCCCTCGCCCGTGCGACGCGCGAGGCCGTCAGCCGGTCAAGACCTCACCGGAGTAAGGCCCCTCGGGCTCGGGGACGATCTGCAACCCCGCCGTCGAGTTCGCGGCGTGCGTCAGCGCCTCCAGCCACGCCCGGTTCAGGGCGGGCTGACGGCTGCCGTGGTACGAGTAGACGATCGACGCGTGCGGGTGCAGCCAGATGGCCGTGCGCCCGTCACCGAGGCTCGTGTCGTTGCGCCATGTGAAGGTGAATGTCTCGCCGCGGCGGAGTTTCTGACTGATGACGACCTGCAGGTGCGCGAGCACGCGATCGTCGAAATCGGCTTTCACATTGCCGTCGTAACTGAACCGTCCCACCGCTCCAGAGTAACGTGCGAGTCACGTACGCCCCGATCGGCTCGATCCGTCAGGCGAGCGCCGCCGTGCGTCGGGAGATCTCCGCGCACGCCCGGTCGGCACCCAGGATGTCGGAGGCGAGCGAGGTCGTCGCATCCAAGACGGCGACGGGGATGCCGCTGCCGAGGAGCATCCGGCAGACGCTGAGGGCACCGTCGTCGATGCTGGGGAACTCGACGATGTCGGTGGAGCCGGTCTGGTTCAGGCGTTGCGCGTACGTCAGCACCGCATCCGCGACGTCATCGGTCGTGAGGATGCGATGCCCCTCGATCAGGATGTCTTTCACGGTTCGACCTCGCCGGGGATCGTCAGTACGTGGGATGGTGATCCTCAGTACAGCCGAACCGGGCGGCCTCGACGAGGGGCTTGACAGCCTCCCGCGACGATGTCAACCCCCCGCGCCCGCGCGCGCGACGAGGGCACACTGAGCGCATGGCACTCGCACTCATCCTTCTCATCGTCGGTATCGTCCTGATCCTTCTCGGCGTCTTCGTCGAGGCGGCGAAGTTCCTGCTGTGGATCGGACTGGTCATTCTGCTCATCGCGATCATCGCGTGGCTCATGCGCGTCGTGAAGCGCAACGCCTGACGCGACCGCAGCCGGCGCCGCCGTGGGCCGTCAGGCGCGGCGGTAGCCGGCGACCATCGGGCAGTCGAACGGATCGCGCGCCGCGAGGCCGACGCGGTTCAGGTAGTCGATGACGATGGCGTATGAGCGCCACACGCTCGTCTCGGTGTACGGGATGCCGGCGCTCTTGCAGTAGTCACGGACGACGGCACGAGCGCGCGAGAGGTGCGGGCGGGCCATGCTCGGGAACAGGTGGTGCTCGACCTGGTGGTTGAGGCCGCCGAACATCCAGGTGGCCCACCAGCCGCCGTTGATGTTGCGGGACGTGCGCACCTGCTTGGTGAAGAAGTCCAGTCGGGCGTTCGCATCGATGACGGGCATGCCCTTGTGGTTCGGGGCGAACGATGCCCCCATGTACACGCCGAACACGGCGAGCTGCACGCCGAGGAAGGCGAAGGCCATCCCGAGCGGCAGGAGCAGGAAGACCGGGACGATGACGACCGCGAGTCGCGTCGTGATGAGCGCCAACTCGAGTCCGCGCTTTTTCACCGGCTGCCGCGACAGCAGGTGGCGGATGCCGTGCGCGTGCAGGTTGAGCCCCTCCAACGTCAGCAGCGGGAGGAAGAACCAGCCCTGGCGGCGGGTGATGAACCGGCGGATGCCGCGGGCCTGCACGGCATCCTCGACGAGGAACGAGATCGTGTCGACCTCGATGTCGGGGTCCTTGCCCACGCGGTTGGGGTTGGCGTGGTGGCGGGAGTGCTTGGAGTCCCACCACGAGTAGCTGATGCCGACGACGCCGGCGGCGAGGATGCGCGCAAGGCGATCGTTCGCCGGCCCCGAGGACAGGATCTGCCGGTGCGCCGCCTCGTGGGCGAGGAACGCCACCTGGGTCAGCACGATGCCGAGCGCCGCCGCGATGAGCAGCTGGAACCAGCTCTGGCCCAGCAGGACGAAGCCGGCGACGCATCCGGCGAGGCAGAGGGCCAGCGCCGAGCCGACGAGAGCGTAGAAGACCGGAGCCCGGCGCAGCAGCCCGAGTTCCTTCACCACCTGCGACACCTGGGTGTACGAACGCGCGACCGGCGGGAACGTCTCCGACGTCGCGTACGTCTGTCGGATCGGGCCGAGAGTGGATGCGGGGGTGAGTGTGGCCATGACCGGCTCCGTTGATCGGCGGTCCATCGCGGGAGACGATGCCCGTGGGGCGAAGCCAAAGGCGGGTGCCGATCGCTGGCGCCGACACTACGCTTACATCTATACGGCGCCCGGCATACTCCCGGCCCCGCCCCTCTCGACGACTCCTCAAGGACGCGGCATGACTCTGGCACTGGCGATCGATCTCGGCGGCACGAAGATCGAGGGCGCCCTCGTCGACGCGGACGGCGCGATCATCGAGGGCTCGCGCCACCGCACCCCGACCGGCGCGGGCGCCGCCACGGACCTCACCGTGCTCGAGCGCGGCCTCACGGAGGTGATCGACGGATGCCGCGCGCACCCGCGGTGGAACGAGGTCGTCGCGGCGGGCATCGGCGCGGCCGGGCCGATCGACATCACCGCCGGCACCATCGCGCCGATCAACCTTCCCGCGGCGCACGGATTCGCCATCGTGGCGGCGGTGCGAACCGCCAGTGGGCTGGACGCCGTGACGCTGCGCCTGGACGGCACGTGCATCGCCCTCGCCGAGGCGTGGCGGGGTGCCGCGCGCGGGGTCCGCAACGCGATCGTGTTCGTCGTGTCGACGGGTGTCGGCGGCGGCATCGTGTCGGATGGGCGACTCGTCGCCGGTGGTTCGGGCAACGCGGGACACCTCGGTCAGATCCTCGTCGCCGACATCGACGGCGAGCCGGCGGCATCCACCCTCGAGCAGCGTGCCTCGGGACCGCACACGGTCGCCTGGGCGCGCGCCCAGGGCTGGGCGGGCACGACCGGCGAGGAGCTCGCGGTCTCGTACCGCGCGGGCGAGGACGTGGCGATCGCGGCGGTCGCACGGTCCGCGCACGCGGTGGGCGTCGGCCTCACGAGCGCGGCGACCCTGCTGGATCTCGAGCTGGCGGTCGTCGGCGGCGGGTTCTCGTTCGTGGCGGACGACTATCCGGACCGCATCGAACGCGTCGTTCGCGACAGCGCCGTCAACGCCTACGCCGGGCGGTTGAAGGTCGTGCGTGCCGGGCTGGGCGGGGATGCCCCGCTCATCGGCGCCGGCGCACTCGTGCACCGCGCCGACCTGCTCTGAATCCGCCCCCTGCGCTCCGACGCCACGCGATGTCTTGACGACGTCGAGGGTCGGTGCTTGCATCGGGCCATGCATCATGTGACCTCCGCCGACGGAACCCGACTCGCCGTCCACGACACCGGATCGGGGCCCGCCGTCGTGATCGTCAACGGCGCCCTGTCGACGGCGAAGGATGCCGCCGCGCTCGGCGCGGCGCTGGCCGATGCGGGCCTCCGGGCGATCACATACGACCGGCGCGCCCGCGGCGACAGCGGCGACACGAAGCCGTTCTCGGTGCGTCGGGAGGCGGAGGATCTGGCGGCCGTCATCGCCGGCGCGGGAGGGGAGGCGGCGGTGCTGGGCCACTCCTCCGGCGCGGTGATCGGCCTGTACGCGGCATCCCTCGTCGCCGAGACGGGCGTGCCGGTGCGCGCACTGTTCCTGTCCGAACCCCCGTTCCACTTCGGCGTCCACGAGCCGGCTCCCGATCTCCCCTCGCGCATCCAGGCGCTCGTCGACGCGGGAGATCGCGAGGAGGCCGTCGTCCTGTTCCAGCGCGAGGCGGTCGGACTTCCCGACGCGATGATCGCGCAGTTCCGCGCGACCGACGCCTTCGCCGGTGTCGTGCCGCTGGCACAGTCGACCGTCTACGACGCGACACTCGCGCGCGAGCTGTCCACGCCGACCGATGCCATGCTCGCCGTCGACGTCCCGGTGACGATCCTCTGCGGTCAGCAGACCTTCCCGTTCCTCAGCGCGGCGGCCGAGCGCCTCGCGGCGGCGATGCCGCACGCCGAGCTGATCATCTCGCCGGAGTCGATCGGTCATCGACTCGATGCGCACGCGGCGACACGGATCCTGGCGGCGCGGCTCGCCTGACGCGCAGCCCGCCCGCCAATCCGTTCGGCGTCGAGCCTCGAACAACCTCCGTCACGACACCGGTCGCGACCCGAACAGGAGGTCCGTCATGAACTCGTCACCGAACCGTCTCGTCGCCACCGTCTTCGGCGCCGTCTACCTCGTCGTCGGCGCCCTGGGCTTCGCCGTCACCGGCGGCGTGGGATTCCTCGCCACCGACGGCGGACTGCTGCTGGGGATCTTCGCCGTGAACCCGCTGCACAACATCGCGCACCTTCTCATCGGTGCCGCGCTCGTGATCGCGGGCCTCAGCGGCGTGCGCGCCGCCAAGACGGTCAACGCTACCATCGGCGCCGCCTATCTGCTGCTGGGCGTGGTCGGCTTCTTTCTCGTCGGCACCTCGGCGAACATCCTCGCGCTGAACGTCCCCGACCACTTCCTGCACCTCGCCAGCGCGATCGTGCTGCTCGGTGTGGCTCTCGGCGCCGAGCCCGGCGCACGGTCGGTCACGGCATGAGCGCGCCCTCCCGCGCGGCGGCCGCTCCGGGAGCCGCCCTGCGCGCCTGGACCGTGCCGCTCGCGTGGGGGGCGGGCCTGGTCTCGATCGGCATGGGCGCGGCCGCCATCACGGGTGAGGCGTCTTCGGGCGCGGCCCGCGGGTCGGGAGTCGTCCTCGCCGTGGCGGGACTGCTGTGGCTGGCCTGGGGTGCGGCAGCGCTGAGCGCCGGCCGCCTGCTCCTGCCCCGGACCGCGGCGGCGTCGACGCTCGTCACTGTCTTCGGCGTCGCCGCGCTCGTCGTTCTGACCGGAGGCCGCGCGAGCATTCTGGCCGCCGCGGTCGCGGTCATCCTCCTGCTGACGGCGGCCGTGATGATCATCGCCGACGCTCGCCGGCGCGTGGCACCGGCCGGCGCGATCCGCACGGTTCCGCTGCTGCTGGCCGCCGCCCTCGTGGCCGTCGTGGCCACACCGGCACTCGGCGCCGTGCAGGACGCGGCACTCGTGCGCCCCGACGGCACCGTGATGATCGTCGATCCGCACGCCGGCCACTGACAGGCGACGAAGAGGGGTGGATGCCGGTGCTCCCGGCATCCACCCCTCTCGGTGTGCGCGTGGCCGCGGCTCAGGCCAGCGTGCTCTGGAAGGGGTCGAACCCCTCGGGCAGAAGCGGCACGTCGGCGACGGTGCTGTCGATCGTCAGCGTCTCGCCGGTACCGGCGGACTCCTGCGCCGACAGCATGACGTCGAGCACGTGATAGCCGAGTTCGCCGGTCGCGACATGCGGCCGTCCGTCCGCGATGGCGCGTGCCATGTCGAGCACGCCGAGGCCGCGACCGACGACGGTGCCCTGCGCCGGGATCTCGACCCACTCCTGCTCGAAGCGCATGCCGTCACGGATCACACCGAGCGGCTTCACGTACGCGATGCGTCCGGTGAAGGCGTTCGGGTCGGGCAGCACGATCGTGCCCTCGGAGCCGTGGATCTCGATGACGCCGTGTCGCTCCAGCGCCGAGTCGAAGCTGAGCAGGTGGGTGCCGTGCTGTCCGCCGGCGAAGGAGGTCAGCACCTGGACGGTCGAGGGCACCTCGACGGGGAAGGTCTCGCCCGCCCGCGCACCGGTGTGGATCTGGCGCGTCGTCTGCCAGCGCGAGCCGCGCGCCGTGACGCCCGCGACCGGACCGAGCAGGCTCACCAGCGCCGAGAAGTAATACGGCCCCATGTCCAGGAGAGGTCCCGCACCCTGTGCGAACAGGAACGCCGGCTCGGGATGCCACAGGTCGGGCCCCTGCGTCTGGAACGACGTCTGCACGAACAGCGGCGTGCCGATGACGCCCTCGCGGATGGCGCGCTTGGCGGTCTGGAAGCCCGGGCCGAGGATCGTGTCGGGGGCCGAGCCGATGCGCACGCCGGCCGCCTCGGCCTGCGCGAGCAGTTCACGCGTGCTCTCACGGTCCAGGCCCAGCGGCTTCTCGGTCCAGACGTGCTTGCCGGCGGCGACGGCGGCCTTCGACACCTCGACGTGCACCGCCGGGATCGTGAGGTTGACGACGAGGTCGACGTCGGGATTCGACAGCACGCCCTCCCCCGTGCCCCAGCTGGGCACGCCGTGCTCCTCGGCCTTGGCCTGGGCGCGTTCAGGCAGGAGATCGCCCACGGCCACGACCTCGACGTCGGGGAACGAGGTCAGGTTCTCCAGGTAGGTCTGGCTGATGACTCCGGCGCCGATGACACCGACGCGCAGGAGTTCTACCCCGCAGGCGCATCACCCAGGCAGGAGGAGAACCTGACGTCGCTTACCGAGGAGGAGATCGGCGACCGGATCCGACAAATCCGTCGAGACGACTCCGACTGGCTGCAGCATCGCGCAGTCGAGGAGGGGTTCTCGCTCGGCGGCGCTCAGGGGAAGTTCGCGCTCACCCTCCGCGGTGACCGGTGGTTCGAGCCATCTGGGCGGCAGCCGTCGACACACATCTTCAAGCCGGGCATCCAGCTACTGCCCGGCTCCGACGTCACCGAGCACATCACCCTGCAAGTCGCGCGCCTGCTCGGGATCGATGCGGCCGCATCCGTGATGGCCGAGTTCGACGGCGAGCACGTCCTCATCGTGGAACGCTTCGACCGCTTCGACGACTATGGCACCGTCGGCCGACTCCACCAGGAAGACCTCGCGCAAGCCACCGGGACCTCGCAAGTTCAGAAGTACGAGTCCGATGGCGGCCCCGGCTACCGCGACATCTTCACCGTCTTCGACCGGAACCTCAGCGCGGCCGACGCCAAGACCGCCAAGGAGCGGTTCGCGAAACTGCATGTCTTCTCCTGGATCATCGGTCACAACGACGGCCACTCCAAGAACTACTCCCTCACCCATGTGCCCGGTCGTAGCGTGCTTGCCCCCTTCTACGACCTCAACAGCTCACTCCCGTTCACGCAGCGAGCGCAAGTCCTCGCGCATGACCCTGCAGTGTTCGACAACGTCGAGCTCGCCTTCGCCGCCGACGGCGCGAACACCCTCGGCACTTTCAACTCCGACAGCATCAGACGACTCGAAGCCGACGCCGGGCTTGACGAAGGGCACCTGCGGGAGTTCGCCCTCCAGATCGCCGCAGGCATCCAACCCGCCGTCGCTGTCGTCACCGAATCGCTCCCCGATCGGCTGAAAGAGCTCCCTGCCGTCGCGCTCTACCCGCACGCAACCTACACGCAGACCCGTAGAGTCAGCGACACCCTCACCTGAGCGGGCGGGACTGCTGCACGGGGAGGTGACACCGTGACGCGCCACGAAAAGGGGTTGCCGTTTCCGCGACTACCCCGTGGCCCGAACGACCGTCGCCTCGGCGACAGATCCGTAGCCGCTGAGGATGACGGTCCGGTCGTCGTCGACCACGATCGCGTCGCCCTCCTCGAGCTGCTCGCCGCGGTATCGCAGTGTCGGGCACAGCGCGACGACGACGACCACCTCCTGGCCGGCGCGACGGCGCAGCGTGCGGGCGCCGGTGACGTAGCTCCGCACCAGCTGACCCCCGCCGAACGCGCGGTCGACCATGAGGTTGAGGTCCCGCGCTCCCGGCGCATCCTCGATCGAGGCGACGTCAGCCTCACCCGGGAAGGCGACGACGTCGAACTGCGAGACGTCGCGCGCCGCTCCGGACAGGCGGAGGTGGATGCCGGCGGGCGTGAGCGGCATCAGCAGTCGGTCGATGCCATCGAATCGTGAGAAGGGCGCGGCCTTGTCGACGGTTGCGATGCTCACCCGCCAGGCGATGCGATCTCCCTCCCCGTCGCCGATACGGCCGGTTCGCGCGGCGGCGACCTCCTCGGTGACGCCCGCGCCGTTGCGCCAGGCGACGGGCGTGCGATCGCGCTGGCGTCGCAGGATCACGGCGCCGGCACCACGGCGCGCCCGCCGCGCCACACGGCCGCGGTCAGCGGCACGCCGGGGCGGTAGGCGAGGTGGGCGATCGAGGGCGCGTCGAGCATCTGCAGGTCGGCGCGAGAACCGGGGGCGATGACGCCGACGGCGTCGCTGCCTTCGACTCGGCCGACGACGCGCGCGGCGCCCCGGGTTGCGGCGAACACGGCCTCCTCGATCGTGAGGTGCATCTGCAGTACGGCCGTCGCGACGCACAGTGCCATCGAGGTCGTGAACGACGTGCCGGGGTTGCAGTTGGTGGCGAGCGCGATCCGGCCCCCGGCGTCGAGGAGTTGCCGGGCGGGTCCGAACGGCTCGCGTGTCGACAGGTCGCACACCGGCAGAAACGTCGCAACGGTGTCGGAGCCGGCAAGAGCGTCGATGTCGGCGGCGTCGAGGTGGTTGCAGTGGTCGACGCTCGCGGCGTCCAGCTCGACGGCGAGCGCGACGCCGCCGCTGCGGCCGAGCTGGTTGCCGTGCACGCGCAGCGCGAGTCCCGCGGCAGCGCCCGCGCGCAGGATCTCCCGCGACTCGTCGACCGTGAACGCGCCGGTCTCGCAGAAGACGTCGATCGCGTCGACGTAGGGGCGGACGGCGGCGAGCATCGGCCCCGTGACGAGGTCGATGTAGTCGCGGCGGTCGACGCCCGCCGGGACGATGTGCGCGCCCAGGTAGGTGACGGTGTCGGCGACCTGCGCGCCGATGCGCGCGCTCATGACCTCGGCCTCGACGTCGAGACCGTATCCGGTCTTCGTCTCGAGGTAGGTCGTGCCCTGCCGCTCCGCCTCACGTCGCAGTGAGTCGGCGCGCGCGAAGAGCTCATCCGCCGTCGCGGCGCGGGTCGCGTCGACGGTGGAGGTGATGCCGCCCGCGACGTACGGCGCGCCCGCCATCCGGGCCTCGAACTCCGCCCCACGGTCGCCGGCGAAGACGATGTGGGTGTGCGTGTCGACCCACCCGGGAAGCACGGCGCGGCCGCCGGCGTCGGTGCGGGTGTCGGCCGCTGGGGCGGATGCCGCGGATCCGACCCACGCGATGCGACCGCCGTCGATCACGACGGCGGCATCCGTGAGGCGCCCGTACTCGCCGCTGTGGGTGGTCAGCTCGCCGATGCCGGTGATGAGCTCGCTCATGGGAACCTCCGGAGTGCGTCGTGCAGCAGCTGGGCGGGGCTGGTGCCGTGGGCGAGGCGCCCGCGCGAGGCGACGGTGTGCCCTCCGACGATGACGCGACGTGCGTCGGCAGCGGTCGCGGTGAGCATGAGCTCGGTCGGGTGCGACCCGAGCGTGCGCGCCGACGCGGCGTCGATCTCGACCAGGTCGCACGGCCCGCCGGGCTGCAGCGGCGCGACCTGCCAGCCGAGCGACCGGTAACCGTCGGCGGTGGCCGCACGCAGGATCTCGGCGGGGGCGAACCGGCCGCGCGCTCCGTGCGCGAGCCGCTCGTGCATCTCGAGGCCGCGGGTCTCGAGGAACGGGTCGACGACGGCGTTCTGATCCGACCCGACGGCGAGGCGCGCGCCGGCACTCAGCAGCTCGCGCGCCGGTCCGATCCCGTCGCCGAGGTCGGCTTCGGTGGTGGGGCACATGACGATGGATGCCCGGGCCTGTCCGAGCAGCGCGATGTCGCCGCCGGTGAGGTGGGTGGCGTGCACGGCGGTGGCGCGTGCCGACAGTACGCCGGCCTCGCTCAGCAGCTCGGTGGGCGTGAGACCATACGCGGCGACGCAGTCGGCGTTCTCCTGCGGCTGCTCCGACAGATGGACGTGGAGGGGCACATCGGCGGTGAGCCCGGCGGCGATCTGCGCGATCGCGTCGCGCGGCACCGCCCGCACCGAGTGGACCGCGGCCCCGAGCCGGGCGCCGTGGCCGACGCGGTCGCGCAGCTCATGCCAGCGATCGAGGTAGGCGCCTGCGGACCCGTCGCTGAAGCGCTCCTGCTTCGGCGCGAGCGGACGGTCGATGCCGCCGGTGAGGTAGGCGGTGTCGAGGAGGGTGAGCCGGATGCCGACGCTCTCGGCGGCGGCGGCAACCGCCCGCTCCATCTCGTGAGGATAAGGGGTGCCGTCTTGCCGGTGGTGCACGTAGTGGAACTCCCCGACGGCGGTGTAGCCGGAGGTGACCATCTCGGCGAAGACGGCGCGCGCGAGCTCGAAGTAGCTCTCGGGATCGAGCCGTGCCGCCGCTGCGTACATGCTCTCGCGCCAGCGCCAGAAGTCGCCGCCGTGCGCGTGGGTGCGGCCGCGCAGCACGCGGTGGAAGGCGTGCGAGTGCGCGTTCGCGACCCCGGGAATCACGGTACCGAGGACGACGTCGTCGCCGCGCGGAGCGACGTCCGTCTCGACCGCGGCGACGAGGCCGCCGGCGTGGGTGAACCGGACGCGCTCGCGGACGCCGTCGGCGTCGACGACCCGGTCGCACCAGATGTTCACTGCAGCTCCTCCAGCACCGTGACGAGCGCGTCGATGCCGACGAGGCAGTCCTCGGCCTCCGCGAACTCGGCGGGGGCGTGCGAGATGCCGGTGGGGTTGCGGACGAAGACCATCGCCGTCGGCACCGTGCCGGCGAGGACCCCGGCGTCGTGCCCGGCGCCCGTCGGCAGCACCGGCACGTCACCCAGCGCCATGCGTAGCCGGTCGCGCACGCTCTCATCGAAGCGGACGGCGCCGCTCCACGACTGCTCGGCGAACTCGGATGCCCCGACACGGCGCGCGATGTCGGCAACGAGGTCGCGCACGTCGGCGTCCTCCTCGGCGCGCGCGTCGAGGCTCAGCTCCACGCGCGACGCGATGACGTTCGTCCCGCCCGGCACCGCGCTCACGCGGCCCACGGTCGCACGCGCGTCGCCCGCGGCGAGCGCCGCCTGCTCGATCTCGAGCACGGCGCGGGCTGCGGCGACCATCGGGTCGTCGCGGTCGCCCATCGCGGTCGCGCCAGCATGGTTCCCCTGCCCACGGAAGGTCAGCATCCATCGCCCGTGCGCGAAGATCGAGCTCGCGACGGCGACCGGGCTACCCAGCTCGATGAGCCCGCGCCCCTGCTCGACGTGCACCTCGACGAAGACGCCGATGCGGCCGAGCGCCTCATCGTCGCGCCCGACCTGCCGCGCGTCGAATCCGACGCGCTCGGCCGCCTCGGCGAAGCTCACGCCGTCTTCGTCGCGGAGCGCCCGCGCCCGGTCGGGGGCGAGCTCGCCGGTCATCAGCCGAGAGCCCATGCACGCGATGCCGAACCTGGAGCCCTCCTCCTCCGCGAACGCGACGACGGCCAGCGGACGGGTGAGCCGACTGCCGGCGGCCTGCAGTCGCGCGACGGCATCGAGTGCGACGACGATGCCGAGTGGCCCGTCGAACTCGCCGCCGCCGGGCACACTGTCGAGGTGGCTGCCGGTGACGACCGCGTCGGGTCCGGGTTCACCGAGCCACGCCCAGATGTTGCCATTGCGGTCGTGCTCGACGGAGAGCCCCAGCGCCTCGGCACGCTGGACGAACCAGGCGCGCATCTGCAGGTCGGGCTCCTGCCAGAGGTGGCGCGAGTATCCGCCGCGCACGGGATCGACGCCGATGCCGGTGAGCTCGTGCAGCCCCGTCAACCGGCCGCCCGTCACCAGGCTCGAGGTCATCCCTGCTCCCACATCGGCACGCGCAGGCCGCGCTCACGGGCCACTTCGGCGGCGCGCTCGTAGCCCGCGTCGACGTGCCGCATGACGCCCGTGCCGGGGTCGTTGGTGAGCACGCGCTCGATCTTCTCCGCCGCCAGCGGTGTGCCGTCGGCGACCACGACCTGGCCGGCGTGGATGCTGCGGCCGATGCCGACGCCGCCCCCGTGGTGGAGGGACACCCAGGTCGCGCCGCTCGCGGTGTTGAGGAGGGCGTTCAGCAGGGGCCAGTCGGCGATGGCATCCGAGCCGTCCGCCATCGCCTCGGTCTCGCGGTACGGCGAGGCGACCGAGCCGGAGTCGAGGTGGTCGCGGCCGATCGCGACGGGGGCGGACAGTTCACCGGAGGCGACCATCTCGTTGAACTTCAGGCCGGCGAGGTGGCGCTCCTTGTAGCCGAGCCAGCAGATGCGTGCGGGGAGACCCTCGAAGTGCACCTTCTCGCCGGCGGCGGTGATCCAGCGGCGGAGCTTCTCGTCGTTCGGGAAGAGCTCGAGGATGGCCTTGTCGGTCGCGGCGATGTCGGCCGGGTCACCCGAGAGCGCCGCCCAGCGGAAGGGGCCGAGGCCTTCCGCGAAGAGAGGCCGGATGTAGGCCGGGACGAAGCCGGGGAAGGCGAACGCGCGATCGTAGCCGCCGAGCTCGGCCTCACGGCGGATGGAGTTGCCGTAGTCGAACACCTCGGCGCCGGCATCCTGGAACTCGACCATCGCCTTCACATGGGCGGCCATCGAGGCGCGCGACAGGCGAGTGAACTCCTCGGGGTCGTCGGCGGCAGCGCGCTGCCAGTCCTCGAGGGAGACCTCGACGGGCAGGTAGCTGAGCGGGTCGTGCGCGCTGGTCTGGTCGGTGACGATATCGACGGCGACGCCGCGCGCGAGGATCTCCGGGAAGATGGTCGCGGCGTTGCCGACTAGTCCGACCGACAGCGGGCGCCGCTCGGCCTTGGCGGCGAGCACGCGCTCGATCGCGTCGTCGAGGTCGTCGGTCATCTCGTCGAGGTAGCCGTGCTCGACGCGGCGGCGCAGGCGGCCGGGGTCGACGTCGACGATGAGGACGGCGCCCTCGTTGAGGGTGACGGCGAGCGGCTGCGCGCCGCCCATGCCGCCGGCGCCGCCGGTGAGGGTCAGGGTGCCGGCGAGCGTCCCACCGAAGCGCTTCGTCGCGACCGCGGCGAACGTCTCGTACGTGCCCTGCAAGATGCCCTGCGTTCCGATGTAGATCCACGACCCGGCCGTCATCTGCCCGTACATCGTGAGGCCGAGGGCCTCGAGGCGGCGGAACTCTGGCCACGTGGCCCAGTCTCCGACGAGGTTCGAATTGGCGATGAGTACGCGCGGCGCCCACTCGTGGGTACGGAAGACGCCGACGGGCTTGCCGGACTGCACGAGCAGCGTCTCGTCCGACTCGAGCGTCTCGAGAGTGCGGACGATCGCGTCGTACGCCTCCCAGCTGCGCGCGGCACGTCCGGTGCCACCGTAGACGACGAGATCCTCGGGGCGCTCGGCGACCTCGGGATCGAGGTTGTTCATGAGCATCCGCAGCGGGCCCTCGGTCTGCCAGCTCTTCGCGGTGAGCCGGTTGCCTCGGGCGGCGCGGATGGTGCGGGTCTCGGATCCGGGAGTCGTCATGCAGACAGTGAACCCGCCTCGCGCCGCTTCATGTGGGGATGCCGTGGGGTTATCGTCTCATATATGGGACAGAGTCCGCCGTCCGCCGTGCCCGCCGCCCGACAGGCGCTGCGCGTGCTCAGCCATCTCGGCGCGCAGCGGGGGCCCGTGCCCGCTTCGGCCGTCGCCCGCGACCTCGGCATTCCCCGCTCCGCGTGCTACCGCATCCTCACCGCCCTGGTCGATCACGGCTATGCCATCCACTACCCCGAGGACCGCCGCTACGGCCTCGGCTACGCGGCCTACGAGCTGAGTTCCGGGTTCAGCCGGCAGGCGCCCCTGTCGCGCCTGGGTGCCCCCATCCTCGCCGCCCTCGTGGACCACGTCGGCGAGACGGCGCATCTCGGGGTGCTCGACGGCACCGACGTCATCTATCTGCTCGAGCAGCGGGCGCCGCACCGGCCGGTGCTCATCACCGACGTCGGCGTGCGCCTTCCCGCCCACCAGACCGCGACGGGCAGGTCGCTGCTCGCGTGCCTGCCCGCGACACAGCTGCGGGCCCTCTACGTGGAGGATCCCGTCGACCGCCGCAGCGCGCGCCCGTTCCGGGACCTGCCGCACCTGCGGCGCACCCTCGGTGAGGTCACCAGGGCGGGCTTCGCCGCCGAGAGCGGCGAGGTCAGCGACGGGTTCGCGTCGGTCGCCGTCGCGATCCGCGACCGCAACGGCTGGCCCGCGGCGAGCCTGGCGGTCACCTTCCCGCATGGCAACGTGCCGGAAGAATCCTGGCCCGACCTCGCGCACCGCATCGAGCGGTTCGCGAGCGAGCTCGGCCGCCGGCTCAGCGGCGCCGCCCCCGCGCGGTAGCGGGCGCTCAGGCCGACTGCGGGATGCCGACGGTGCGATGCGCGTGGCGCACGAGGTAGTCGTTGAGGGCGAAGGACGCCGCCACCGCGCGGACCGCGTCGCGCTCGATGATCGACGTGAGGATCTCTGTGTGCGCACGGGCGCCTGCGGCGATCTCATCCTGCTCGTCGTCGATGTTGACGAGCCAGAAGCGGCGCGAGAGGGTCTGCAGCGGCATCATCGCGTCGACGAGGAACTCGTTGTGGGTCGCCTTCGAAATGAGCTGATGCGTCTGCTTCACCGAATCGGCGTAGCCCTCGAGCGTGAATTCGGCCGCCTGCAGGTAGGCGAGCATCTTCCCCATCGCGTCACGCTCGGCCCTCTTCGCGCGCACGCACGCGAGTTCGACGGCGAGGGCCTCGAGGGGGCGACGGATCTCGAGCAGCCGCAGCTGCGACTCGACCGTGATCTCCGGGACGAACACGCCGCGGTTCGGGTGGATCTGCACGACGCGGTCGCGGGCGAGGCGCTGCAGTGCCTCGCGGACCGGGGTGCGACCGAGGCCGGTGGCTTCCATGAGCGACGCCTCGGACACGAGGGTCGCCGACGTGATCTGCTGCGAAGTGATCATGTCCTCGATGGCGTCGTACGCCTGATCGGCGAGACTCTTCTGTGCCACGGTCACCATCCTTCGCTCGCCCCGGGCGGATTCCACATTTTACAGGGCCGTAACAACAACCCTCTGGCATACGACCGGTATATCGGTAATGTGGCGCCCACGCGGCTCACGGTGAGCCGCCGATTTGAGGAGGAAAGACATGTCGACCGACGCGCAGTTGCACGCGGGTGAGGCCATCGAGCATCGCACCATCGACTGGATCCCCCCGACAGAGCGCCACGGGAGGCCGGGGTCGCTCTTCTTCGTATGGTTCGCCGCGAACACGTCCATCACTGCCCTCGTGACGGGCGCCCTGTTCGTGATCCTCGGCAACTCGCCGCTGTGGTCTATCCCGGCGATCATCATCGGCAACGTGCTCGGCGGTTGGGTGACGGCGCTGCACTCCGCGCAGGGTCCCAAGCTGGGAGTGCCGCAGATGATCCAGAGCCGTGCGCAGTTCGGTTACTATGGCGCGATCCTGCCGCTGGTGCTCGCCCTGTTCATCTACCTGGGCTTCTATGCGACCGGTCTCGTGCTCGGCGGGCAGGCGCTCGGATCGCTCCTGAACGTCGACCCGAAGGTGGGCGCCGCCATCTTCGCCGTCTTCTCCACCGTGCTCGCGATCATCGGATACCGCTGGATCCACCGGGTCTCGCACTTCGCGACGGTCCTGAGCGGTGTCGTGTTCATCGTGCTGCTGTTCGTCATCCTCGCCGCTCCGCAAGCCGCCGCTACGCTCGCCAGCGGGGAGTTCGCGCTCGCGCCGTTCATCCTCGGCATCTCGCTCTCGGCGTCGTGGCAACTCACCTTCGGCCCCTACATCGCCGACTACAGCCGCTACCTGCCGGAGTCGACGCCGCAGCGCGCCACGATCGGGTGGACCTTCCTCGGGAGCGTCCTCGGCGCCTCCCTCGCGATGAGCATCGGAGCGCTGGCCGCCGCGGTGGGCGGCGCCGCGTTCTCCGATAATCAGGTGCTGTATCTGGCCGGCCTCCTCGGCGGGTTTGGCTGGATCGTGTCGATCACGGTCGTCATCGGCAAGCTCGTCGGCAACACGCTGAGCTCGTATGGCGGGTTCATGTCGCTCGCGACGATCGTGACGGCCCTCGGCCGGAAGGACGTCGTGACCGCGCGCTCCCGCGCCGTGTACGTCGTGATCATCTCGGCGATCGCCTACGCGATCGCGGCGCTCGCGACCGACAACTTCCTCGGGAACTTCACGAACTTTCTGCTGTTCCTGCTGTACTTCATCACGCCGTGGTCGGCGATCAACCTCGTCGACTTCTACCTGATCCGCCACAAGGAGTACGACATCGCGGCGCTGTTTGATCCGAACGGCCCCTACGGCAAGGTCAGCGGTCTCGCTTTCATCGCGTACTTCGCCGGCATCCTCGTGCAGATCCCGTTCATGAACAGCTCCCTGTACGTGGGCCCGATCGCCAACCTGTTCGGCGGCGCGGAAGTCGCGTGGCTCATCGGCCTCGTCGTCTCCGGCTTCATCTTCTACTGGTTCAACCCGGCCCGCCGCGGCTCGCTCGCGACGCGCACCCGCTGAGCCGACCCCTCCCCATCAGAAAGCGCCGCACCATGAAGTTCGATCCGGCTCGCGAGAAGAGCCCCACCCCGCATTCACCCTTCAAGGGACTGACCGTCCCGCGTCCGATCGGCTGGCTCTCGAGCGTCAGCAGCGAGGGCGTGGAGAACCTGGCCCCCTACAGCCAGTGGCAGAACCTCACTTTCGACCCCCCGATGGTGATGTTCGCGGCGAACCAGTACCCCGACGGACGTCGCAAGGACACCGTCATCAATGCCGAGGAGACCGGCTGGTTCGTCTGGAACATGGCTACCTGGGCGCTGCGCGACGCCGTCAACATCAGCGCGATGGCGCTGCCGCCGGAGGTCAGCGAATTCGACCACGCCGGCGTCCCCCGCCGCGCCGCCGATCTGTCGGCAGCACCCATGGTCGCCGAGAGCCCCTTCCACTTCGAGTGCAAGTACCTCTCGACGCACCGCCTCAAGGGCAACTCGACGGTGGGCACGATCGACGTCGTCTATGCGACGGTCGAACGCATCCACATGGACGAGAACTCCCTGACCCCCGACGGACGCGTCGACATCGCCAAGGTGCGCCCGATCGCCCGGATGGGCTACTTCGACTACACCGTCGTCGACTCGACGTTCGAGATGCGCGTCCCCGGCGCGGACTCGGACGCCCAGGCCGGCCTCGGCGGCGAGCCCATGGGCTTCTCCGCCGAAGGCTGACTCGCGGATCCGCCGACTCTCCGCCGCGCGCCGACCCCCCACCACCGGCGTTTCCTCTGGACACCCTGCGGCACCCCGGGCGAGTAGGTGGATCCTCTCCGCGACGCCCGCGTGCGCTCCCCCAGCGCCCGCGGGCGTCGTGCTGCGCCCACGGAAGCCGACGAGGGGAACTGGTGCATCGGTGGCACGTTCGACGCGTTTGACCGAGTGAATCGGCCTGACTTTCGTTCCTATCGGGAGCTTTGTCCTGTCATCTCGCAGGACATCGGTGACGCTTCTGCATGAGGACATCCGTGACACTTCCGGCGGTCTTGGTGGTGTCGCTTCGGCCGGTGTGATGGGGTGAGTGACTCCGTCTGAGCCCGTTGATTCTCGTGTTCGCCTCGCCATCACGCAGTGGCCCGATGATGCCCCGCGCGGGGCGGTGAGTACGTTCTGCGCCGAGCGCGACATCTCCCGCAAGACGTTTTACGCGATCCGCAAGCGAGCCATCGAAGAAGGGCCGGCAGCGGCGCTCGAGCCGAAGTCACGCCGTCCGAAGTCGAGCCCGTCGATGCTGACCGACGAGGTCAAACGGCAGGCGATCGGTGTGCGGGCCGCGTTGGAGCAGTCCGGGCTGGATCACGGTCCGATCAGCGTGCACGACAAGATGCGCACGCTGAGGATGGACCCGGTGCCGTCGACGGCGTCGGTGGCGCATCGATGACCACTCCCGCCTCGCGGTGGCGTCCCACGTCGCCGCCGGCGAGACTTCGGCGTGCACGTCGTCGCGAAAGGCATCGCCGCGCACGGCGTCCCGCAACGCCTGCTCACCGATAACGGTGTCGCATTGAACCCGTCACGGCGCGGGATCGTCGGACAACTCGTCGACTACGTCACCCGGCTCGGGGTGAAGCCGATCACTGGGAAGCCCTACAAGCCGACCACGCAAGGCAAGAACGAACGCTTCCACCAGCCCCTGTTCCGATACCTCGACAAGCAGCCCGTCGCGGCGACACTCGCGCAAATGCAGGCGCACGTCGACGAGTTCGACCGGATCTACAACACCGAACGTCCCCACCAGGGGCTGCCCGGCCACCACCGGATGGCGGCGTCCCCCACGCTCGGCGTTTGCGAAGGTCAGCGGCTCGTTCGCCCAGTGGGCGCATCAAGCGATAGACGCAAAGTCGACGTGATGAGGTCGTCGGTTCGATTCCGACAGGCGGCTCCGGCGAACAGCCCCTGACCTGCGGAAACGCAGGTCAGGGGCGGTTCGGGTTCTGGTGGTCGCGCGATGCACTGGCCTCACTGCTCTGCCCGACACCGACGTCGCTCTGCTCTGCGACGGACCCCCTCGCCGGCCGAGCGCTGGGCAACGCAGCATGGCATTGCGTCGCGACCTGGCGACCGCTCGGCGGGGCGCGATCGTCTCGTGCGTTGGCGGACTACGGGAGCTTGGACGCGAGAACGTCGGCCGCCAGGATCTCGGGTGCTGCGCCGAGGAGGTGCTGGTTGGCCATCAGAGCTGCGACGATGGCGCCGTTGGCGTGGGCGTCGCGAGCGGCCTCGTCGGGGAATGCATCGAAGATCCAGAAGGTGTCGGCGTGGGTCCTGACCGCGAACCAGACAATCGTTCCTACTTCTTCGTTGGCGAGTGCGACAGCGCCGGCGAGCAGATCGGCGACCGCGTCGTGCTGTCCATCGGCCGCGACGATCTTGGCGACGAAGGCATACGGAAGTGATGTGGGTGTGGACATGAGGGACTCTCCTTGAGTCTGGGTTCTTCGTGGGACGAGTTCAGCGTATGACGAGCGAGGGCCGGTGGGGAGTGGCGTATACGGCAGTATTGCTATTGTTTACGTCATGCGTATCGGACTGATCGCGATCGACGGCTGCTTCGGTTCGGCTATCGCGTCGATCATCGACATCGTGCGGGTGGCCGACGGAGCCCGCGGCGATGTCGACCCGCGGATCGACCCGATCGAACTCGCCATCCTCGGACCGAAACGGCGAGTGACCACGACGGCATCGATGACCCTGACGGTGGACCACCCGCTGTCGGAGTCCGGAGAGTTCGACGTGGTCGTCGTCCCTGCGCTTGGAACCCTTACGGCCGCCGCTACCAACGACGCCCTCCAGAGCCGAGATGCTCGTTCGGTCATCGCCTCGCTCGGGCGCCTCGACGAGGCGACCACCCGGATCGCCGCGGCGTGCACCGGCGTGTTCGCCGTCGCCGAGACCGGACGGATGCATCATCGGCGGGCGACCACCAGCTGGTTCCTGGGGCCGGAGTTCCTGAAGCGCTATCCGACCGTCGCCCTCGATCTCGACACCATGGTCGTGGTCGACGGGAACCTCGTCACCGCCGGCGCCGCGTTCGCCCACATCGACCTCGCGCTCTCACTCGTGCGATCGATCAGCCCCGACCTGGCCCAACATGTCGCCAAGCTCCTCATCATCGACGAGCGCCCGTCGCAGGCGGCCTTCGTCGCCTACGAACATCTCCGGCACGAGGACCCGATCGTCGTCGAGTTCGAACGCTTCGTGCGCGCCCGCCTGGACGAACCGTTCAACGTCACCTTCGTCGCGCAGTCGCTCGGCACCAGCCGGCGCACCCTCGAACGACGAGTCCGTGCGGCGCTCAACCTCACTCCGCTCGGCTTCGTCCAACGGCTTCGCATCGAACGAGCTCGGCACCTCTCAGCAACCACGGACCTCACCTCCGCCGAGATCGCGCTACGGGTCGGCTACGCGAACGCCGAGACTCTGCGCTCCCTCCTGCGTAGGGAGCGACGCCGTTCCTGACCTATCGCAATGCATGTAGCCGGTGTGCTAGTGCTCGACTGGAACCACCTCTCAGCACGTCGCGTTGACGCTCCCGCGTCGCCCCTGGACGACACACTCGACACGCCCGCAGCACAGGCCATGTGATGTGTCCCGGCTTCGCGGACGGTCGGGGTTGGGTGGCTGTGATGTCGCTGCGTTCTCGTCGAGAGGATCAGCAGACCCGATCAGAGCCGATTGGGATAGGACGCGAAGGCGGTCAGGTCAGGGCGGCCGAAGCCGGCCGGCGGGGTAGCGTCGGTCACGTCGAGGTCTTTCGGATGGATGGCGTAGAAACCTCCATCGTCGGGAGATCTCGACGTCTATCTGCGGACCGACGCGCCCGGCCGACCTACACCCTCATCTGGGAAGAGCCTGGTTTGGCGCAGGCACCGGTCAGATCTATATCGCCGACGCACTGAGGCATCGCAAGAGAGCCAGGAGCCTGACCCGGTTTCCATCGACATGGCTCTGCGCTCAGTTGTCGCGGCGACGTCGGTGCCGATCCTGCCGCAGGTCGTCGACCGCCTCCTGGAACCAGACCGCACAGCGGACGAACGCCTCGCCGAGGATGGGCGGCTCGCCGGTCATGCACTGCGCCGGCTGGTGCACGGAGATCTCGCGGGAGTGTTCGACGGTCCCAGCACCGTGCAGTTCGACCCGACCCTGCCAATGCTGTCGCTGGACCTGTCCCGGGTGACGGAGAACTCCGCGCTCATCTCCGTGCTGATGACGTGCGCGAGCGCGTGGATGGAATCCGCGCTGCTGGACCCGGCGGGCGGACAGAGATGGGTGATCTACGACAAGGCTTGGCGGCTGACTTCCTACGCGAGCCTGCTGCTCCGCATGGACGCGCACTGGCGGCTCGCGAGGGCGTTGGGTATTGCGAACATGTTGATCTTCCACAAGCTCAGCGACCTGGACACCGTTGGCGACTCCGGCTCAGCGATGCGCGCGCTCGCGTCTTCGCTGCTCGCCAACGCGGAGACGCGCGTGATCTATCGGCAGGAGAGCGACCAGATCACCGGGACCGGAGCGATGCTCGGGCTGACCGGCACCGAGCGCAAGCTCATCCCCGGCCTCGGCACCGGCAAGGGCTCTGGCGCATCAAGGAAAGGTCGTTCCTCGTGCAGGCGCAACTACATCCCGCTGAGCTCCAGGCGTTCCAGACAGACACACGCCTGATAGGCGAAAGTAACGGGTTCCGCGGAATTCGTTCGGATTCTCGGGGAACCTGAGTATCCAGGAGCGGTTTCAGGATAGTTGGATTGATGGGTTCCTGGAACCTGTGCCCGCATGCGTGATGAGTTCGGAACCTGCCCGGTTGCTTATCTATTGCCGGGCGAGGTCGCGACGGCGGAAGCCGGCGAACCCGACGAGCAGGAAGAACAGGGTGACGAGGCTGATCCAGACCAGCCCCCACCCGTCCGCGTCGCTGTCGGTGACGTTGGGAATCTGCCAGAACGGGCTGATCGCGAGGACCCAGTCCCAGAGCTTGAAGGTGGGTCCGAGGAGGGTGAGCACGAACGAGGCGAGCACCCCGACCCAGGCCGCCAGCGGTACCGCGGGCCGGGCACCGATGACGGCGACGGACACGGCGATCACCGTCCACACGGCGGGGATCGTCGCGACGGCTTGCAGGATCGCGTCGCCGAAGTCCACACCGATGTCCGCGTTCGACGCGAGCGTCGCGATCACCAGGCCGGCGATGAGCACGTACACGGCGGGAGCGATCAGGGCGATGAGAACGTTGCTGCCGTAGTAGCGGGGTCGGGCGATCGCGCCGGCCATGAGGGGTTCGACGCGGTCTTCGAGCTCTTCGGTGCGGACTTTGAGCATGGACTGCACGCCGGGGATGGAGGCGAGGATGCCGACGAGGCTGAGGATCGTGACGAGGAACGCGGAGATCAGCTTGTTGCTGCGCGGCTTGCCGCCTCCGCTATGGGTATCCCCCGCTTCACGAGCTTGACTTCCTCGTGGAACTCGAGCTCGTCGAGGATCGCCGAGCTCCAGGTCGGTCGATACGCGCCCTCGATCGCGAGGGAAAGGAGGAAGTCACGCTGCAGGCTCGGCCACAGCACGCTGGTGTCGAGGGTCGCCGTGAACACGACCCCATACTGTCAGTCTGCGAAGTCAGAGCCGGGTAGCCCGCCTTGCGGCGACCGCCTTCCTCGCCGCCTTGAGGTCCTCGAGCGTCTGCTCGATGTTGTCTTCGTCGACAGCGTCGCGCGTCGCGGCGAGCATGTCGTACTGACGCTCCCGCCGGCGCTCTCGGTACTCGAGCAGATCCGAGAGGAGAGCGCGTCGGTGCGTTCCCGCCTTCTCAAACGGGATCTCGCCCTCGTCGAGGAGCTTCACAATGGTCGGGCGGCTCACGTTCAGGAGATCCGCTGCCTGCTGGGTGGTGAGCCGTGTTGTCTGGGGTACAACTGACACGGCAAGCCCGCTCTGCATCGCGTCCACGATCTTGCGGAGAGCGAGGTAGACCTCTTCCGGAAGCTCGACCTGGTCGCCTGGACGCGCCCCCGCAAGGAAGTACCTTGGCTCGGGAAGAGCCCGACCGCCGGCCTCATGGGCGGTGAGGAAGTCCAGCACAGGGGCAAGCTCGACTCCCCTGCTGGGAAGGTACGTCTCTTCAACGACAGCAGCGCGAGACAAGGAAATCACCTCAATACACGTAAACGCAGGTGGTTGCGTTTGTTGCGATTAAGGTACCACGCGTCACCGACAGGTCGATAGGAGCGCGCTGGGGCAACGATCAGATGCCTCGTCAGGACACCCCGAGCCGTGCGAGCGCGTAGCTCCACGGAATGCGCTCCTGCTCGAGGCGTATGTTGCCCTCCGCGCTCAGCGACTGGAGAGTCGCGCGCTCATCAGGCGTGAGCAGCTCGAACACGCCGACGTTCGGATCCGGATCGGTCCCCCACAGATCACGGTGGTCGAACAGAGTATCCATATCCATCAATGCTGACGTTGCGTTCACTCCCCTGGCTCGAAGTCGGTTGAGTATGGCGAATCCGTGCGAATCGAGATCGCCCCAGTAGGTGACCGTTTGCGCCCACGGGAGGCGGGCGACGAGATCGACGCGGTGACCGCCACCGTGCACTGCTACTGCTTGGGGCACATCCGGCATCGCGAGCAGGGTGGCGAGGTTTTCGAACACGAACACGCGCTCGGGTCGGATCGTGCTTGCCGCAAGGTCGTCGACGGGCGCCGACAGATCGGTGAGCCCCTGGAACGAGAGCGACGCATCGAGAGCACGGATCCGTATGAGCGGTGACGGCTCGCGAAGACCCAGTCCGGGCGCTCCGGTTCCCGCCCGATGCAACGCCTCGACGAGTCCGCGGCGAGATTCGATCCATTTGGTGTGGATGCCGCGGATCGGCAGTTCCCGCACCAGGTGGCCCGATTCCGGGTTCTCGCGCAACCAGGCCAGCACATGGACGAGCCTGTCGAAATCGGCGCCATCGAGATCGGCGATCGCGCCGGCATGGGCGCGGAGCACACTGCTGGCGTCGGAACCGGCCAGGCCTCTCAACTCGTCAAGTCGCGCCACCAGAAGTCGCCAGCCATCCGTCTCGCCCGCCGCTCGAGCGATCGAATCCGTACCGCGCAGCACCGCGCGAACGGGGACTTCCTGCGACCCGATGCGTGACCAATTGCGGACGACCCACTCGAGCTCGATACCCGAGTCCTCGCTCACGCCGCGCCAGGCGTCGACCCACTGTCGAACCCGATTGAGATCGTCCAGCGCCTCCCGCTCCGTTGGCGGGCGGAGCGGAACGTCGAGCACGACATCGGTCTGCTGCTCGGCGGCCCAGGTGCGGGCATCGCGGTCGAAGAGTTTCTTCGCTCGCGCGCGCAGGTCAGACGGTGTGACAAGCGTGGTCACGCGCGCGACTCCGCGTGCGGCGGGGTGGCGACCTCAGGTTCATCGACCGAGAACACCACGTTCGCCAGCTGTGAGGCGTTGCGATCGGGGTTCGATACCGACGTGATCGCGCCCACGTACGGCTCGAGCGTCTGCAACAGCTTCTGCGGTGTCGCGAGGATCATGTGGAATCCGAACTCTCGGAACACCTCCATCGCGTTGCGCGTGTATCGGCTGTCAGCCTTGTCGAACGCCTCATCGAGCACGATCGACCCGAACCTCGGAACCTCGTCCTCTTCTTCAGTCAGCTGGTACCGCAGCGCTGCCGCGAGGCAGAAGATGACGAGCTTCTGCCGCTGACCACCCGACAAGCCCTCTGCGGAGTCATACACCCGCACAACGCGGCCGGCGACGTCCTTCTCCCGCGCGAGGAAGCTCACGTGAAGCCTCGTGTCAAGCACTCGGTTGCGCCAGTCGATGTCGACGCGGTCCTTGGATCCGAGTCGACCGATTACGCGCTGCAGCACGGCGAATCGTTGCTCGGCGCCGGCGGCCGACTCGTCGGCCCAGTTGCCTTCCACGATGCGGCGGAGGTCGGTGAGGAACTCCTCGACCTCCGGGGTCCGCGTCGTCTTCACATCGATCTCGAGGAAGCGGTCCGCTCCCTCGAACGGGGACCGTCCCAGGGATGCGTTGACGGGGAGGATTCGCTCGCGGATGAGACCCGGAGCGTCGCGGAGGTCGCTGAGCAAGTGTGCGACGACGTCCTGCGATCGTTCCCGCAACAGCTTGCGGAACTCGGACTCCTTCTCGGGCAGGCCGCGGGCGAGGATGCCGTCGCGCAGTTCCCGGTAGCCGTAGCGGTCGCGGATGTCAGCAGTCAGCTCTGCGGATGCAGCGGGCCACCCGAGCCGAAACTCGGCGGCGCGCCCGGCGAAGCTGGCCTCAGCATCCGCTGCGCGGCTGGCCGCGGCGTCCTTCTCCTTCGAGAGTGCCGACTGCACCTTTCGCGCGACTTCGTCCACCGTCTCCAGGCTCACGGAGCGTCGCTCGGCTCGGAACCGGCCCACGAGGGCGTCGGCGATCCGCTCCTCGACCGGTATATATGGGGTGGCCTCGAGTTCGGCGACGTGTGCCTCGATGCTTTCGACGTGATTGCGGGCGACAGCGTGGGCTCCGAGCGCCCGTGCGTGCTTCGCGTTCGTTTCGTCCAGTCGCTGGGTCGCTCGCTCCGCGGCCTCCTGTGCTTCGCGGAGAGTCCCCGATTCGCTGGTGAGCACCCGGAGATCGTCGCGCTGGGCCGCGGTAACCGCCATCGCGGATGCGAGGTCCACTTGGTCCCAGCTGAACGTCGATACGCGTGTGAAGACGTCGCGCCGACTGACAGCGTCCTGACGAAACGAGTCGGCCTCGTCGTCGCGGGCGGATGCTTCCTCCATCGCCGCCATCGCTTCCCGCCGACGCTCCAGCAAAGCCTCGAGCCGCGCGTGGGTGTCGCCGCCCAGCACCCATCGAGTGGCATCACCGGCCTCGTGACGGTCATCCTTCTCATACCTGCGTGAGTTGCGCTTGACCAGGCCGCCGATCGTGACGCCACGCTCGACGTCATCGAGCTCGTCGGGGTGCGAAACGCAGGTGTAGTCGAACTCGGAGGCCATGCGCCTGCGGACGTAGGACGCGAAGGGCCCATCGCTCACCGCGAGGCGATGAACGAGCGAGCGGGCATCCTTAGGGCGACGCGGCTCGTCGACGGCGTGCGGGACCGCTTCGATGACGAGCCGGACACCGAGTGTCCGCGAGTCGGCTGCCCGACGTGCGGCGACAAGATGTTCGTCCCGCACGAGGAGCGTCGACGCAAACAGGGCGAGCACTCGCTCTGCCGCGCCGCGCCAGGCGGAGTGCTGCTCGGTGACCGAGATCAGCTCGCCCGCAAAGGGGAATGCCGATGCCGGCACGCCGACAGCGTCCGCGAGGAATCGTCGTGCACTCAGAAGCTTCTCGTCGAGGTTGCTCCGGTGATCTCTCAGCGCCTGAATCTGCCTGGTGACTTCGTCCAGTGCCTTACGCGCCTGACTCGCGGCGTCACGCACCTCATACGACACAGCGGGGATGTCGCGCGCAACCTCGGTGACGGCCGCGGCAAGGAGCTCCGCAAACTGCTCGGGGTCTTCGGGCATTGGTGCGCCGATGCGCACCAGCTCTGCGGTCAACTGAGCTCGATATTGCCTAGTGACGTCCTCGGCACGCTGCGCACTGTCGACCCGCTCCTGCAGAAGCTCGACGCGCGCGCCGCCCTCGTCCCGGACCCGCGCCTTCGCGGTTTCCAGCGCCTCTGCCGCCAACCGCTGCTCTCGCGCGACGTCGCTCAGGTCGCTCTCGGCGCGCGCCAGCGCGGCGCGTGCGGGGCCCGCGGCTTCCTTCGCGAGCCGCAACTTGAGTCCCGCTGTGAAGGGCTCGACCCCGTCGTGCAGATCGGAGATCCCCGCCATCTCAGCGCCGGCCAGGTCGAACGCGGTGATCGCCTCGTCGACCTTGCGGAGCGCATCAGCCTGCTTCCTCAGGTCGACCACGTGCTTGTGCGCGGCATCGAGCTCCATGAACTGCTCAACGGCGGTCTCGGCCCGCGCGAAGGTCCCCGGCTGGTCGAGCATGAACCCGCGGAACAACGCGTCGAGGGTGCCGAGGTTCTTCGCTGATTGTGTCTTGTGGAGAAGCTGAAGCGTCGCATCTCCGCGGAAGCCGAACTGACGGATGACCCGCTCGTGAAAGCGTCCGTGTCGCCCGCCGGTGGTGATCAGCGCCTCGGGGAAGGCTTTCGACATGCGACGCGCGTCGATTCCGCCTTCGACGTGCGGCTTCACGTCGAGAAGCTCCATGTGACCTCGGGTGAAGATCCGCGCGTCCTTCAACGCGGTCGGTTCGGTGCGCGTGCCCGGTGCGTGGAACACGCGCAGCAGGACGACCGGTTCATCGCGGAGATTCTCGTAGCGCAGCAGGATGCCGCTCCAGGTTGCCCTCGAGCGCAGGTAGGTCGTGGTGGCCCGATCGGCAGTCTCGTCAGCTTCCTTGCTCCAGGCGCCACGCACATAGCTCATCAGCGTCCGATCGCTCTGCCGGGAAGCGCCATCCTGAGCCGCCGCGTTGAGACGCAACCACCTATCGGGGGTGAGGACGGCGGCAATCGCGTCGAGTAGCGACGACTTGCCCGATCCGGATGCGCCGGTGAACAGGTGGCCGACACGCGCGACATCCACGGCGACGTGGCCGGCAAACGTGCCCCAGTTGACGAGTTCGATCTGGGCAAGGCGCCACTGGCCGGGCCCGGTCGGATCGACCTCCGGCTCGTCGGTGGGGAAGCTCAGCATCGTCATTCTGTGTCATCCTCGGCATCCGTCGACGGGGCAGCGGATTCTCCTCCACCCTCTCGGGCGATCCGGTGGTACTCCGATGTGATCGCGCGGATCTGGTCGGCATCGACGAGCAGTCGGAGCACGGGCGAAATCTCGGCACGGGCATCGCCAACGGCGTGCAATACGCGGAGCTTGTTCTGCATCTTGTTCCACGACGAGTTGACGCGGCTCGCGAAGTCCTTCTCATCACGGTCCGGGGTGCGGAACACGGCGAGCTGCTCGAACACCTCCGCCTGCCCGACGATCACCCGACCGCGACCCTCCTCGCTCAGCAGCGTCTGGCGCAAGACGAGCAGCATTGCGGTGTCGAGGAACGTCAACGCCTCAGACCGCACTGCCTTCGGGGCGTCCTCGGACGGAGCGTTGCGGACGAAGGCGAACTCGTTGTCACGATCGATGACCAATTCGAGGAACAGGTCGGCAAGCCGGGAGCGGAGGACAGCCTCGTCGGTGAGCAGCACTGCCCACAGTTGCGCCTCGCGCGCGCCGGAAAGATACGGGCCACGCACCAGACGCAGCAAGACCCGGCGCGTGCGATCAGGGAGCTCGCCGGCGTCGCCACGCCAGAGGCCAGTGTGCTCGTCGGGGGCGACATCCGCCGTGGTCGATTCGGTCATACCACCGCTCCTGTGAATCGGTGCGCGGCCACAATCGCCGCACGCGGAACTCCGTCGGCGCCCTGCCAAGCGAGTACCTCGGGCTCATCGTCAACGGTGCCCTGCTCGGCGGCGATCGAGAGAAGTCCGATCACGCTGCCGACCCCCTGCGTCGCGGGGTATCGAGCAAGGACATCTGCGACGGTGCACGAGGGCACCTCGGCGAGCAGGTCGTTGACGTTCCGGGTGAGTTCGTCGAAGTCGATCTCGGTTTCGCGAGCGATCGCCCGTAGCTCCTCGAGGCTCGCGAGGGATGTCGTCTGCGTGACGATCTCTTCGGTGGCGGCGAATTCGGCGGGATCGTGAAGGTCGATCCCCCCGACGCTCGACAGCGCGACAGCAGAGAGATCCAGCGTGAGGAACGTCGGATGCCAAGGACGCGTATGCGCGGCGGCTTCCACCCCCGCGTGCTGAGCCTCCCGCAGAAGAGTTCTCAGGACCCGGTCGCGCTGGTAGTCCTGCGACTGCACGTAGCGGCGGAGCGCCCGGGCGAACAATGTGATGACGTCGTGGATCTCCGCGCTTCGTCCCTTGAGCGTTGTGAGGAAGGCGCGCAGTGCCCGGCGCTCATCCGAGGTGAGGTCGCGAGCGAATCCGCGGTCGAGGATGCGGCGGATGTCGGCCTCGAACGCCGCACCGAGTGCAGGGTCAAGGACGAGCTGGGAGAAAGCAGCGAAACTGCGGCCTGCATCCGAGTCGGAGATGTGGTCGATTCCGCGGAAGACTTCGTCGACGACGGCCGCCTGAGAGACATCGGACTCGACGATCTTCGCCCTCAGCGATGCATTCAGCATCTCGAACTCAGCACGCACCCGAGCAAAGTCGTCCGGCACGTCCGCCGCCTGGGCCAGCACGTCGCGAACGCGTTCGATCGCCCGGTCTTCATCGATCGCGGACTCGTCACCGGAACGCAGGCTCTCGATCCGCCGCTCAATCGACTCGATCTCTTCCTCGAGCAGAGCGATGCGCGCTGACACGTCAGGATCGGTGTCGATCGCGAGGCGACGGACCTGCGCCGCAAGACTCGCAAGCCGAGACTCGGTCACACTCGAACGCGGGGCGGCGCGACCCTGCAAGAAGCGGATCCCGGCGATCGCGTCCGGGGAAAGCTCGAGCGTCTCACCCCGCGCTTCCGATGACGGCCGACGCACCAGGAAGCCGGCCGATCGCCACTCCCCGCAGTACCCCTTCGCAGTCAGCGGCAAGATCAGTCCCTGCGCACGGAGCCGCTCGAGGTCAGCATCGATCCGCTCGTACAGCTCCTCAGCGTCGACTCGGCGCTCGTCTCCACCCAGGTGGGTGCCGAGAAGACCGGCGACCACGGGTGCGCTGTCGGCTCGAAGCAGCTTCCACGCCGCATCGCGCTCAGCAAGCTGAGCGAGCTCGAGAACCTGGGCGACGGCGGGCACGCGTCCATTGTGAAGGAACACACCGACATCCGTCGACGCGGCGGCGGCGGATAGCTCGGGCTGAGTCACCCGATGAGGTAGACCATCCCGCGACCGTCTGTCGCGAGCGACTCGACGAATTCCTGTGCCCACGTGAGGTAGTCGAGGACGTAGCGGAGCTCGTCGTCATCGTCGGCTCCGTGCCGGCTGCGCCAAGTGCGCGCCCACGTTCGCACCTGGTCCTCGTCGATCGCACAGAGGTCGTCCCGAATCGCCGGCACCTCCTCCGGCAGGATCGTCCTCACCCACGGGTCCCAGCCCATGTCGTGCATCGTCACGTTCCCCTCGAACATCCGGCAGCACGAGCCGGCGGCGGGACTTCCGGGCCCCGAGCGCGCGAGGGACTGCAAAGCGGACCATGCCTTGTCGAGATAGAGCATGTCGCACTTCGGTGAGACCTGCTCGAACGTCGCGACACTCACGCTCGCGTGCGGCTCCAGGCCCCATGCGTCAGCGAGCGGGTCGCTGGAGAGGATGCTGTGCGGGTCATCGACCGCCTGCTGAGCGCGGTCGGCATCGAAGGCATAAGCGTAATAGCGGATTCCCATGCGGCCAGCATCCCGACGTAGGCGCAGCCACGATCACCGCATCCCACGCCATGGGGAGAACGCGCCCGAATCCACCGCTGTGGAGGAACGGAGGCCTTCGCATGGCCCCGCCCCTAGAGACCGAGGGATATGCCCTCGCGGTCTCACGGGCAGCGGCACTGAACCTTCGCCCGGTCCAGCCGCAACCGAGCAGGTTGATGAGCGGGGACTCATGATTGAGCTCAGATCGCCCGGAACGGAACGCTTCGCAAACGTGGCAGAAATGGCGGATTTCGTGGCAGGCGCGAAATAAACAGCCGTTGATCTGGGGTTTTTCTGCGGAGACGGAGAGATTTGAAATCGCGCCGTTGGTAATCGAGGTCAACTGAAACCGCGTGATCCTGCGGGTTCTGACCTCGCCGGCATCCGCTTCGATCAGGTCAGTTCGGTTCGATTCGTGGCAGAAACGTGGCGGGTGTTCGGCGCGAAATCACGTGGCTGCACCCGCTCTTCAGTCATGCGAACTGGAGACTACGCGGACGCAGCTTCGACGATCATCTCGACGGCTTCGCTCATGCCGTATCGGTCGCGCAACGTGTCCAGGATCTCCTCGACGGTGAGCGTTGCACCGTAGCGGCCGGAACGACTCGCGATCTCCTGCACCGCGGCGAGCGCGAGCCGCGGGTTGAGCGCGACAGTGTTCTTCGCGAACTCCCTGGCGCTGAGCACCTGGATGCCCGGCGGAATCCGGTCGGCGGGGAAGTCCTTGAGATTCTCGGTGACGATCGCGCCGGCTCCCGCGATGACAGCCGCAGCGAGCACATGCTCGTCGTCGGGATCGGGCAGCCCGAGAGTACCCTCGAGCGGTTGCCACCCATCAACTTCTGCGTCGGCGAACTCTCGGCGCATCGCGGCAATGAGGGTCGCGGCGCGGCGGGCAGCCTCCGCACCAGGCATCCCACGCTTCACAAGCTTGGCTTCCTCGTGGAACTGGAGTTCGTCGAGAATCGCCGAACTCCATGTGGGTCGGTAGGTGCCCTCGATGGCGAGGGAAAGAAGGAAGTCGCGCTGCAGGCTCGGCCACAGCACGCTCGTGTCGAGAGTGGCCGTGAACATAGCGCAATCCTGTCAGGCGACGATCTCAGGCTCGGACGGCCCGCTTCGCTGCGACTGCCTTCCGGGCCGCTTTGAGGTCCTCGAGCGTCTGCTCGATGTTGTCTTCGTCGAGGGTGTCGCGCGTGGCGGCGAGCATGTCGTACTGGCGAGCGCGGCGTCGCTCCCGGTACGCGAGGAGATCCGCGAGGATGACGCGGCGGTGCGTGCCGGCCTTCTCGACCGGGATCTCACCTTCGTCGAGCAGCTTCACGACTGTCGGGCGGCTCACGTTCAGCAGATCCGCCGCCTGCTGGGTGGTGAGCCGTGTCGCCTGCGGCACGACGGACACCGCCAGCCCGCTCTGCATCGCGTCCACGATCTTGCGGAGCGCGAGGTAGACCTCTTCCGGAAGCTCCACCTGGTCTCCTGGGCGTGCGCCCGCGAGGAAGTACCGCGGTTCGGGAAGAGCTCGACCGGCGGCCTCGTGAGCGGTGAGGAAGTCCAGCACAGGAGCGAGCTGGTCGCCCCTACTAGGCCGTGTTGCTAAATGCTGTTGTGGGGCGGGTGGGCGATCCTTGAGGTGTGTCGCGA
>NZ_JAUF01000036.1:0-3021 GCF_000585455.1 Microbacterium sp. MRS-1 | reverse complement strand
CACCACCCCGATCACCGGGGAGACCGCCGCCGAGCTGCTGAACATCCTCGCCGCCCGCGAAGGAAGAGGATCGACGGTCGTGACCAGCCAGTTCGACCCCGAGGACTGGTATCGGTCGCTGCACGACGCGGTCATCGCGGAGTCCATCCTGAACCGCATCGTCTCCAACGCCGAGCTCGTCCAACTCGACGGGCCGAACATGCGCCGCCACACCCACACCGACACGAGCGACTGACCCCGGGCGCGCGGGCGCGGGCGGCTACCCGGTCGCCGCGCCCGTGCTACCGGATCACTACATCCGCGCTACCCGAAGCGTCGTCTAAACATGAAGACGAGCCACAGCAGGTTGCGGTTCTCCCCCGCGGTCGTGGCGACCCCGGGGTACAGCCGCTCGTACGCCTTGTTCCATCCGGCGATCCCCCAATCCGGGGCGAGCGCGTAGGCGGGATGCTCGTCGAGCGCATCGAGGAAGCGCTGTACCTGAGCGGGGGCGATGTCCACGGCATCCGCCCGCGTGGCCGGCCGCGGTGCGAGACCGACGAGACTCAGCACATAGTCGTGCTCTGCGTCGGTCAGCCGCAGCGTCGTCGCGACCGCATCCAAGACCTGCCGCGAGGGGTTGATGTCGCGCCCCTGCTCGAGCCAGGTGTACCAGGTGACGCTCACACCCGACAGGTACGAGACTTCCTCGCGCCGCAGGCCCACGGCACGACCGCGGCCGGCCGGCGGCAGTCCGTAGGCGGTGCGGTCGAGGCGCTCGCGCTGTCTACGCAGAAACGAACCGAGCTCCTGCCGCTGCTGACGGCCGTCGTCGCGCGCACCATCCTCACTCACCCCATAAACCTAGTACTGCCACTACTAGGAGCAACGCAGACTTCCGGAGGTGCGCCACGGCATCCAGAGTGGAATCATGCCCACCCCTCTGCGCTCCCGCACCGTCACGCACGGCCGCAACGCCGCCGGTGCCCGTGCCCTGTTCCGCGCCGCCGGCGTCAATGCGGCCGACTTCGGCAAGCCGATGATCGCCGTCGCCAACAGCTTCACCGAGTTCGTGCCCGGCCACACGCACCTGCAGCCGGTGGGTCGCATCGTCTCCGACGCCATCACCGCGGCCGGCGGCATCCCGCGCGAGTTCAACACGATCGCCGTCGACGACGGCATCGCCATGGGCCACGGCGGCATGCTGTACTCGCTGCCCTCACGCGACCTGATCGCCGACTCCGTCGAATACATGGTCAACGCGCACCAGGCCGACGCGCTCGTGTGCATCTCCAACTGCGACAAGATCACCCCCGGCATGCTGATGGCGGCGCTGCGCCTGAACATCCCGACCGTCTTCGTCTCGGGCGGCCCGATGGAGTCGGGACGGGCGACCCTCGTCGACGGCACGGTGCGCACCCTCGATCTCGTCGACGCGATCTCCGAGGCGGCGAACGACACGGTCTCGGATGCCGACATCCAGCGCATCGAGGAGAACGCCTGCCCCACCTGCGGGTCATGCTCGGGCATGTTCACGGCCAACTCGATGAACTGCCTGGTCGAGGCCCTCGGCCTGGCCCTCCCCGGCAACGGATCGGTGCTCGCGACGCACACGGTCCGTCGCGCCCTCTACGAGAAGGCCGGCGAGGTCGCGGTGCAGATCACGCGCGCGTTCTACGACGAGGACGACGCCTCGGTACTCCCGCGTGCGGTCGCGAGCCCCGCCGCCTTCGCCAACGCGATGGCGCTCGACATCGCCATGGGCGGATCGACCAACACGATCCTGCATCTGCTCGCCGCGGCGCACGAGGCCGGCATCGACTTCGGACTCGATGAGATCGACGCCATCTCGCGTCGCGTGCCCTGCCTCGCCAAGATCGCCCCCAACCCGGCCTACGGCCGCATGTACTACATGGAGGACGTGCACCGCGCGGGCGGCATCCCCACGATCCTCGGCGAGCTGCACCGCGCGGGTCTGCTCAACGCCGACGTGTCGTCGATCCACTCGCCCTCGCTCGAGGCGTGGCTTGCCGAGTGGGACGTGCGCGGCGGTACGGCGTCTGAGACCGCCCACGACCTGTGGCATGCGGCGCCCGGCGGGGTGCGCTCCTCGAGTGCGTTCTCACAGTCCGAGCGCTGGGCGAGCCTGGATGAGGATGCCGAGAACGGCTGCATCCGCTCCGCCGCACACGCCTATTCCGCCGACGGCGGTCTCGCGGTGCTGCGGGGCAACCTCGCCGTCGACGGCGCCGTCGTCAAGACCGCCGGCGTCGACCCGTCGATCCTCGTCTTCTCGGGCCCCGCCGTCGTGTGCGAGTCGCAGGAGGAGGCGGTGGCGAAGATCCTCGGCAAGAAGGTGCAACCCGGCGATGTCGTCGTCATCCGCTACGAGGGTCCCAAGGGCGGACCCGGCATGCAGGAGATGCTGCACCCCACCTCGTTCCTCAAGGGCCGCGGCCTGGGCAAGGTGTGCGCGCTGGTCACCGATGGCCGCTTCTCGGGCGGCACGTCGGGCCTGTCGATCGGTCACGTCTCGCCGGAGGCGGCGAGCGGCGGCATCATCGCCCTCGTCGAGGACGGCGACATCGTCGACATCGACATCCCCTCACGCTCGATGAGCCTGCGGGTCGACGATGACGAGTTGGAGCGCCGTCGCGCCCGGCTGCTCGACGCGGGCGGCTACGCACCGAAGGATCGGCAGCGTCCCGTGTCGCTGGCGCTGCGGGCCTACGCGGCGATGGCGACCTCGGCCGATCGTGGAGCGGTCCGCGATGTCGAATCCGTCGAGCGGGCGCTGCGCGAGCGCGAGCTGCGCACCGCTGCCGTCTGAGCCTGGGACGCGACGTTCCGTATTCAGTCTCCGCCATCCAGCCGCCGCAGAGCTCGCCGGTCATTCCGGTATGCCCGGCCGGTGCTCATCGCACCGGGACTGAGTACGGAACCGAGGGAAGAGGACTCCCGTGCGACGTAGCCGCGACCGCTAGGTGTACTTCCCCGGGAGGTTGTGAACGGGTGAGGTAGGCGAAGACCTCCGGGCAGGAT